>CAJBZC010000313.1 GCA_903959965.1 uncultured bacterium | reverse complement strand
GCATCTGGATGCAAACGATGCGCATCCAGCATCTTTTCCAGCGCGTCGGGCGCCAGGGCATCGTCCGCACCCAGCATGCCAATCACTTCCGCATGGCTTTGATCCATTGCTGTACGGAAGGCTGCCGCTGCGCCCTTATTCTCTGTATGACTTACCCACCGGATACGTTCATCTGACAGAAACGGTGCGATGAATACATATGACTCATCGGTTGAGGCATCATCCGCAATCACCAACTCCCAGTCGGATATCGTCTGCGCCTGCATGCTCCGCACCAGATCAGGCAGGAAACGACCATTGTTATAATTGGCGACAATGACGGAAAAAAGAGGAATGGCCATCAGGAAAATCGACGGTCTTTGAACCGGGTGAAATATCGTTCAATGTACCTGTGCGATAACATCGCCAGGATGAGGGTAAAGATGGCATAGAATGGAGCACCGATGATGTACCTGTTATAATAGATCAACGAAGCGATGCCTGCATCGGATAGAGGCCGCAGTATGCGTTCCAGCCATCCTTCCATCCATAGCATAGGCAGCAGATGAAATAAATAAATGCCGTATGATATCACACCGAGATATTGTCTGCGGCGGCCGTCCAACCAGCGGGACGATTCCTTCAGGACGCGTCCATCGGAAGGCACGCAGGCACCTAGCAAATGAAAGGATATGACGGCGATTGCCGATCTGAAACCGGCATCTGGGAGCGACCAAGCCGTAAAGGATGTCAATATCGTACCCGCCAACCAGATCAGCGCCAGCCATAGCGTCCAACGCATGCCAAGCAACCGGCGCAAAGTTCCGGGATCATAACGTCGGAGCCAGGCGAAAACACCTCCCAGTCCGAATGCATCGAAGCAGGAGATCGTTGACAGTTTATGAGGCAATCCGGGTACCACCACTCGAAACAGGATCGAAAAAAGCATCAATCCAAGCATGACATGGAAAACCCGACGCATCGGCGTCTTTAGGATCACCAGCGGCCAGATCAGATAGAACTGCTCTTCGATGCTCAGCGACCACAAATGAAGCAGGGGCCTGGAGGCCGTGTTCGACATCTCGTAGAGATTGTACACATAGGCAAAGGCCCAGCGCAATTCCTCCCAGGTGACTGTGGGGATGGTCAGGGCTACGACCACCAGGTAGAGATAATATATCGGAAAGATCCGCAGGGTGCGACGGGCATAGAAACGGCCCAGATGGCGCAGGGTATCCGGACCCGACATCCTGTATCCAAAAAGGATATCCGTAATCAGGAATCCGCTGATCACGAAAAACAGTTCAACCCCTGCCGTACCGGCAAAGAGATGGCTGGTCAGTCCCGTCGGCAGATAGTGACTGAGGAGCACGGCGGCCACCGCATAGAAACGCAGGGCATCCAGGCGCGCATAATGGATCCTCTCCTTGACCTTTAATGAGTCAGACATGTCTGGTTTCAGATATGACACCGACGAGGCTACCCCCTACGGCCAAGCCATCTACTGACAAAATGCCAAAGCGGCCTCAATGGCTTCAGGATGGGATAGTAGTTGAAGATCGGTCCCTCGATCTCAAAGACGTCATGAGGTACCGGCGGTTGATGCATGACCCGGTCGAATTCCTCCTCGGAAAAGCCGAGTTTCTTGAGGACATAGGTCTTATCTGCACGCAAAGACTCCGGATCGTACAAGGGAGCTTCGAGTTCGTGCAACGCCTGAACCCGGTCGATCTGACCAGAACAGATAAGTGTGGAGAGGTGCGCCTTACGTTTGTCCACCTTGAATTTCACCGGCAGGATGTAGGCCTGATAGAACTTCGTGAAGATCGACTCGTAATGTTTACCCCCATAATCCTGCCAGTCGAGCGTCTGCTTGAGCGTTTCCTTCGCCTCCGCCTTGTTGTATGGAACCAGATTCAACAGCTCGACGGTCTCGACTCCGCTGCGGCGAATGCGATCCTTTGTCTTCTTGTCGATCAGGGGAAATGATTTTAGGGGTATGGTTCCGTACGTCCGATGAATATGACGTATGTTGATATAGTCAGACTTCTTGTGGGTCCAGTGATGCGGAAGTACGCCTTCCGTGACTACATTCGACCCGCTCAGGAGATATTTTATATTTAATTTGAACGCGAGCCGGTAGATGCTGGCGAAGATCGCATGATCTGTCAGCGCCTCGATATCAATGACAGATGCCTTGAAATACGCACGCTGCAGATCACGGAATTCGTTCCAGTCGATCACATAGGTCTGCAGGTCAAAGCCCAGCCGGTTGACGATGTGGGCAATGTTCTGCACCGCCTGTTCCGAATTCCAGCCATTGTCGAAATGAATACAAAGTGGCCTGAGTCCCAACTGCTTCGCCAGGTAGGCCAGGTAACTGCTGTCGACTCCGCCACTCAACCCCAGGATGCAGTCATAGGGCGCGTCTTTACCGTCGGCCTTGATCTCCGCCGTCTTCTCTGCCAGGAGTCTGGCCGCCTCATCGGGCGGAGGTACCAGCAAATCATGCAACCGATCATATTCATGGCAGTAATTGCAGACGCCTTCCGCATCAAAGCGGATACGGTCATCGCCAATCGTGTCCATGACGCATTTCGTGCATATCCTGTATTCACCACTCATCTCAGACACTTAGAAATTTCCTTCGTTGACGATCGAACACTGGGCCCGTCTTAAAAAAACCGTTGTATTCAATTTGGTTTCGATACAATACGCACTGCTCGGGATCGAGTTTCCTGATGAGTTTGGCCGGATTACCGGCGATGACACAATAGCCTTCCGGAAATGACTTGGTCACCACAGATCCTGCACCTACGATGGTGAAATCCCCAAGTTCCACTTCAGGCAGGATCTTGGCACCCATCCCAAGCCAGCAATACTTACCGATCCGGATGGGCTTTCCCGGAATATTTCGACGCAGGTCGTAAAGGTCATGATTGGAGGAAATCAGTCCCACGTTATTGGCGATCTGGGTATAATCGCCGATATAGATGGGATTCACCGCCTGTATATAACAACCCTTTTCATATCCTGGATTGGTATCCACACCGCAATAGACGCGGCGGGCACCGCGTACCACACTGCCTGGATGCATGGGCCAATAGGCCTCACGGTTTACGCCGATCACTTTTTGAAAGAACCAGTGATGAAAGCGGACGGGCGTCTGACTGTTCCTGGTTTCGCGTATGATGCGCGGCAAACGGAAGAACATGCTCCAGTCCCGATAGTAGGCATAGATCCTCGATATGAAACGACGCAACCCTATCATGATGACAATGAATTGATCTGTGTCCAGCTGGAATGCTGGAATGTGTTAAGTTCGGCGTATTTGTCGAAATAAGTCACTGATCCATTGAGATCCCTACTTAGTACTTCAAACTCGATCGCCCTTTCCACTTCGTCGTCAATCCGCTCGCCCATCCGTTTCACCCAAACGGTCACATAATAGGTACCTGGCAGGGTCTGAAGGAAGGGTACCGTGCACTCCACTTCATGCGAGCCCTTGTCAAAGCGGGTTTGAAAGCCCTCCCAGGGACTGACATAACCGACCAATGTCACGCCCTGGATATTATTGATGCACCAACCTATTTCCAGGTTTCGGATATCCTCGAAGAGTTCGAATGAAATCCGCAGGCTGAAAGCCTTACCGATGAACAGGGTGCTGGTCACAACCCCCGCTTCGTCCATCAATGTGACAGAACGGAGTTTGGAAAAATTACAGACATGATGTCGAGCGTTGGCCAGGTCCACTGCACCCGTAGCGGATTTGGAGGATCTTACATAACGCTCAATGCCGGCATTCACATCTCCGGTAAAATCGATCCGACCGTTATGCAAGATCAATGCACTGCGGCATAATGTACTGATGGCAGCCATATTATGACTGACGAATAGGATCGTTCGCCCCTCGCCTTTGCTGACTTCGCCCATCTTGCCGAGACACTTTTGCTGAAATTCTACATCCCCCACCGCCAGCACTTCATCCACAATCAGGATCTCGCTCTCCAGATGCGCAGCCACAGCAAAGGCCAGGCGCACATACATCCCGCTGCTGTAGCGTTTGACCGGCGTGTCGATATAGCGCTCGACTCCGCTGAAGTCGACGATCTCGTCGAACTTTCTGCGGATCTCAGATTTACGCATGCCGAGGATCGCTCCGTTCAGAAAAATATTTTCGCGACCGGTAAGTTCCGGATGAAAACCGGTCCCCACCTCCAGCAGAGACGCGATGCGACCCTTGATCCTGACCTCTCCGGTTGAAGGGGAAGTAACCCTTGACAGGATCTTCAACAAGGTACTCTTGCCGGCCCCGTTTCTGCCGATCACTCCGACCGTATCGCCGGCGCTGACAGAAAAATCGATATCACGCAAACTATATACAACATCCCCGGAGCCCTTACTCGTCCGGTCGTTGGACTCACCGATCTTCAGGAAAGGATCCTCCTTTCCCATCGCACGAGCCACCCAGCGATGCAGGTCCCTGCTTAGCGTACCGGTTCCGATCTCTCCGAGCCGATAGAGCTTGGACAACTGGCTTACCTCGATGACATGATCCAAGGGAAATGGATTAAACGGAGTCGATGAATGTCTTCTCCACTCGATTGAAAACTATGATGCCCGTCAGCAGGATGACCAGGCTCGAAACCAGCGCATAGGCCAGGGATGCCATACTCATATCCCCTTTCCCCAGCAATCCGAGCCGGATACCTTCCAGCACAGGCGTCATGGGATTGGCGGCGATGATGCCCTTCACAGATGGAGAGGCCGTGCTCAACGGATAGATTACTGGCGTGGCATACATGAGCAGTTGCACCCCGAAGGTTACCAGAAAAGCCAGGTCACGGTACTTCGTCGTCAACGCACTGATGATCATTCCACTGCCTAAACCCAAAACAGCCATGATCAAGATCATGACGGGCAGCAGCAGCAGATATGCATTGACCTCTATCTTGAATCCCTCAAAAAAAGCATAGTAGCCCAACATGCAGATCAACAGTAGAAATTGAACACCGAATCGGACCAGGTTGCTCACCACGATGCTCAAAGGCATGATCAGCCGCGGGAAATAGACCTTACCGAATATATTCGCGTTGTCTCGGAATACGGAAGATGTCTTGGTCAGACACTCCGCAAAATAGTTCCAGGCGACAATCCCCGTCAAATAGAACAGCGGCTGTGGAAGCCCGTCGGTACTCAATCCTGCCAGTCTGCCGAAAATGAATACGTACATGACCGTCGTAAGTAGTGGCTGCAGGAAAAACCAGACCGGCCCCAGGATGGTCTGCTTGTAGAAGGATACAAAATCTCTCCTTACCAGCAGGGCCAACAGGTCCCTGTAATTCCACACATCTTTCAGATGCAGGTCGAACAGTGGACTGTTCGGACGAATCCGAAGATCCCATTGTTCATGATTTTTCTTGGGCGTCATACTTTAATTCATTCGAAAGGATGCCTCGAAACCGGAAGCTTTACAAAAGGATGATAATCACCGATGGCGCCCACAGGCGTCTGCTTGCGGATATCATGGACGATCTGAATGGCATTGCGTGCCTCCTCTAGTTCAAAACCCTGTCCGTTTAAAATTCGCCGATAACTCTCGGTATGCAACTCCGTGAATCCCTCACTGAACTCGAAAGATGCTCCGTCAATCGAAAGAGATCGATACGTTCGCTTGCCGGCGGCGATCACATCAGAGGGTATCGTGTCGATGTTGATGCTCAGGAACCAACGAACCCGCGCCTTTTCAAATTCCAGGAAACCCGCTGCACGGTCATGGGTATGAACATGTACCACGTTACGCTGTACAGGCCCAAAAATCCAGCTGAGCATATCGTAGAAATGTACCCCGATATTCGTGGCAATACCCCCTGATTTGGACAGATCTCCTTTCCAACTCGTATAATACCAGTTGCCCCGGGAAGTGATATAGGTTAGATCGACATCATGTTTGCTATCCCCGGCCTCCTCGATGCGTTGTTTCAGAGCAATGATCGCAGGATGCAACCGAAGCTGCAAAATATTGTACACCTTTCGCCCCGACTCACGCTGCAGATCCGCGAGGGAATCGATGTTCCAGGGGTTGAGTACCAGTGGCTTCTCGCAGATCACATCCGCATGATTCCGAAGTCCAAATCGGATATGCGCATCATGGAGATAATTAGGAGAGCAAATAGAAACGTAGTCGATGGGCGTTTTGCGAAGTCTCAGTTTTTCAATGTGACGGTCAAAACGCTCGAATTCTGTAAAGAAATCAGCCTCCGGAAAATAACTATCCATCACGCCCACACTATCGAATCGATCAAGCGCGCATACGATCGAGTGACCTGTCTCCTTCACGGCACGCATGTGACGTGGTGCAATGAAGCCCGCCGCACCAATGAGTGCGAAACGTTTCAGGATGCTTGTTTCAGGGGTTGTCGACATATCAGATCATCTTGGTGGTAAGTCACGATCAATTTCTGATACCAAACCAATTCAGGATGGATTGCACCAGTTTTCTTCCGGGAAGCTTCCTGCGCTTGTCTGCTTCAAAATAGTTGGCGCCGTAACTGCTGCCATAGGCTCCGTAACCATAACCGCCGTACCCGTAGTACCCTCCATAGCCACCGGTTTTCGCCTGGATGTCATTCAACACCAGCGACATCCGCGGGAGACGACGGTTCACATAAATATCATCCAGCAACTGCAGCTGCTTCTTGAAGGTGTAATTGTGCCGCACAACATACAGACTCGCATCGGCATGCTTGCCCAGCACCACGGCATCACCGACCAGTCCCACCGGCGCCGTGTCCATGATCACCACGTCGTAATCCTCCCGCACACGCTGAATGAATGCATCCAATCTGGGATCCAGCAATAACTCCGATGGATTCGGCGGTATCGGACCGCAGGCGATGACGAAAAGATTTTCAATGCCAGGCACGGATATAGCCAGTTCCTCATACTCCACGCGACCGATCACATGATTGGTGATCCCCTCGCGCTTGTGCATGCCCAGCCCGCTCAGAATCCTGGGCTTTCGGATGTCAAACTCAAGGATGACGGTGCGCTTCCCTGAGAGCGCAAGCACCGCACCCATGTTCGTACTGATGAACGACTTACCTTCTCCACTCGTCGATGAAGTGACCAGGATAACGGCCTTGTCTGGATTCGTCAGGAAATATTTCAGATTCGTTCGGATGATCCGGAACTGCTCGGCAATGAATTTACGACTGGTTGGACTGACCACCAGCGTACCCTCATCCTGCGAATGACCAAGCTCCCCAATGATGGGAGCGGATGTGTTGCGCATGACATCCTGACGGCCCTTAACCTTGTCGTTCAGATATTCCAACAGGAAGATGATGAACAACGGAATGCCGAAACCCAGCAGGAAGGCCGTGATATAGGTGGCTTTTTTATTCGGACGTATGGGCACGGAGGAGACCTGCGCAGATTCCAGCACCTTTACATTCGATAGGGTGGAAGCCGAACTGATAGAGGTCTCCACCTTTTTCTCCATCAGGAACGAATAGACCTGTTCCAGGATCTTCTGAC
Source organism: uncultured bacterium (assembly GCA_903959965.1). Lineage (GTDB taxonomy): Bacteria > Bacteroidota > Bacteroidia > Chitinophagales > Chitinophagaceae > Pollutibacter. The sequence continues at coordinate 20,595 of CAJBZC010000313.1, read as the reverse complement.
GACGGGCAATGTCAAGCATCTCCTTCTCCTTCGCCGGCAGACGGGAAATCTCTCGTCCGACCAGCTGATTCCGATTGGTGAGGTTCCCAACGGTCAGCCTCAAACCCTGACGGACATTGGTCAGGTTCTGCCGGATGTCCTGACGGAGCCTGGAGATCGTGGTCTCCATGTTCTGAATCATCGGATTCGCCCGGGTCGTGGTCTTCAACATGGTCTCCCGCTCCACCTGAAGGCGGTTGAATTCGTTGATCTGGGCGGCCAGTGAAGGCTCCTGCAATCCCAGCAGCGACCCGACCTGACGGTAAGGCTGCGTTTCATCACTGATGTATCTGATAAGATTATCAACCAGTTCCAACTGCACACTCTGCTGGACAATCTCCTTGTCGAGGTCGTTCATCGCGTCAAACACCTTCTGCGACTGCGCCTCCACATTGATCACCATATTCTTCTCCCGCGACCGAAGCAGATTCCCCTCCACAACGGCCAGTTCCTCATTGACCTCGTTCAACTGTTCATTGATGAAGGACAATGTGTTCTCCGCCGAAAGTTTGTTTTCCTCCAGTCCAAGCTTCTGATACTCCAGCATCCACTGATTGAGCACATCCAGCCCGAGCCGGGGATTCTCCGTCTCATAAGTGAGACGCATGATATTGTTAGATGTTCCGGAAGGAACAGCCACAAGGCCTTTCAACAACTCCCCTGCCCTTTGCTCCGGAGAGGCATAGGTAATGATGAAATCCGAAGTGTTGAAGTTCGACAATGCAATGGGCTTTCGGAAAAGCATGAAACTTCCTTGCGGAAGATCAAATGGCTGACCGAATGCTATGGGCTTCTTATCTTCCCCCAGTGTGAACTGTTGCTCGTTCAACAAATGCACCGTCATATTGAATGACTTGGTGGAGTCCTGCAGACTAAGTATTGACAATCTTACCGGGGTTTCCGGGGGATTGATCAGCGATGTTCGGATCTTACCCTCATTGAAGAACTGAAGTTCTAGACCCAATGCCCTGACCACCCGCTGACCGATCCTTCGCGTTTGCACCACCTGGATCTCATCCTCAATGTTCTTGTTCGATCCCATGAACAGCAATTCCTCCAGATCACTTTCCCCTGTCGGCGTCCGCGAGTTCGGATCCTTCACCATCAGGGTCGCAGTGACACTGTAAATATTGGGCTCATAGCGTAGACGGACATAGGTCATCACCATGAAAATGACCACAGATGCAATCACCAGGGGCAGAAAATGAATGTACCTGAACAGGATCTCACGGGGAGATACCGGTTGAGGCTGCCTTTTTTGTACGTCCGAAATATCGTTCATTGCTTGGCTCATGTATGTGGTTTATCTGAGGGCCGTCGTAATCAGGACAAGCATGGATACTACGGATACCAATATGGTGACTTTCCGCTGCACCTCGAGATCCCGTGCAGTCGGCTGCCCTTCATCAGGCGTTACGACTATGACATCATTCTGACGAATGAAGTAATAAGGAGAAGAGAAAATGTCATTCCGGGTCAGATCCATTTTGGCGTACGTTCGCTTTCCATCCATCTCCCGAACCACCATCACGTTATCTTTCCGACCATACACGGTAATATCCCCGGCAAGCCCCAGCGCTTCCAGAATACTGGCCTTTTCAGAAGGAAGCTGATATACGCCGGGGGCCTTGACCTCTCCAAGAACGGTGACCCTGAAATTACTGAATCGAATAACGCAATAAGGATTGGTGAGTACCCCCATCTCCCGTATCCGGTCCAGCAGACTAGCTTCCAACTGCTTTTTGGTCATACCGGCCACTTTCATCTTACCTATCGAATGCAGTCTGATGTTCCCTTCTACATCAACCAAATAACCGCCAGAAGCACCTGCAGCCTCCGTAGTCATCAACCGCGAACTGATCGGCGTCGTGTTCAATGCGGCTCCCGATGCCTGATTGAAGATCTGGGTCGCCTGCGGATTGTCACTGTAAAAGGTAATGCTCAAAACATCTCCCCGCTGAATGACCTGCTCCGGCAACACAAAGTCCGTCGGTGGAAGCGAATCGATACCGCCTCCAAAATAGGGAACCAGACGTGCCGTTCTGCAGGAAGTCTGCATGAACAAAACGGCCAGCAATACCGCCAATGCTCTTAATGCGCCGATCCCCATGCCGGCTGACATACCCTGGATCATGTTTTTTGTTCTCATGTCTGATTCTTTGCGACAGGAAAGATCTTGTCTTTGTCAACCTGAGCGACGAGTTTGTATCCCAGACTTTCAATCAACACCTCCACCGTCTTGTGCATGATGCGCTGTACCGTGGCCTCCCGATCCATCAACAGGCCGGTCCTGATGATCACCTTGTCATCCGGCTTCAATTCGATCGACTCCACCTTCACATCCGTATATTCGTTCAGGAACCTGCGGATGTCCTCGATTTCCCGGTCTTTGATCACAGCAGGCTTCCCAAGCCAATAAATGTAGTTGATCACTCCGGGAACCATGCGCACACTTGTCTGCTCCTCAGGAAGGATCCGGACGAACACATAGGATTTGAACAACGGTTCATCCACCCATTTCATCCGGTCGCTCCACTTCTTCTTCACCCGGTTCAACGGGCAGTACGATTCTATTCCCTGATCGGAAAGCAGGCCGTGAACCTTCTTCTCCCATCGGGGTTTAGTATAAATAGCGTACCAGTATTTCTCTTTTTTACTCATGGCTTCGCCACCTCAATCCCATCCGTCCATGACAGGGTCGAGCATACGTGCACTCCTCCGGCATGGACATCAAAATCCCGCACCCGATGATTCGGATGGGGTGAAAACGAAATCCCGAAAGCAAATTTGCAGAACGGAAAGGCGTATATGTCGGCCGATGGGTATATCGTATTTTTTCTGTCACAAATATAGCCATTTTTAACATTAACAGCCGTGCGCAGGCAAGGTGGATTGGCAGAGATTGCCTCAATTTTCCTATTGATAATCAGTCTTTTTAAGCGGATATCAGACAACTACCGAAGCCTCACATGCCGCCAGGCCAACGCAGGTGAACGGACCAGGTCCTTTCTCAGACGGTCACCTCCGTCATTCGACCTGGGTTACCCCGCCATTCTCCAGCCTGTACGACTTCCCTTCGACCGCACACCAGGCACTGCCCTCCTCGTCAAATGACAATTTTTCCCCCGTCCGGCTTATCCATCCGATCTGACGGGCCGGATTTCCCACCATCATCGCATGATCCGGAACATCCCTGATGATCACCGCACCTGCACCGATCAGGGCATACGCACCGATCTCGACACCACATACGATGGTCGCATTCGCACCCACGGTGCTCCCCTTTTTCAAGAGGGTCCTGCGGAATTCAGACTTCCGCTCCACAAAACTCCGGGGATTGATGACATTCGTAAAAACCATGGAGGGACCGAGAAAAACATCATCCTCCACTTCCACGCCGTTGTAGACCGATACGTTGTTCTGGATCTTCACCCCGTTACCGATGGTGACCCGATTGTCGATAAAAACGTTCTGTCCGATGTTGCAGCGCTCACCGATAACCGCAGTAGGCATCACATGGGAGAAATGCCAGATGTGCGTTCCCGCACCAATACGGGCACCCTCATCCACCCACGAACTCGGATGAACATGAAAAGTATCTTGCATGGGTTGGCCATTTTATGCCTCCGGAAAATTCCGGAGACCGGCCAAATTAGGACATTTTGTGGGAAACAAATGCCGATACCATCATTAAATCGGCCTATTCGCCCGCCGGCTCATTGCGCCAGGCAATCGGAGGCAGCAGAAATCCGGGACGCTTCTCGAAACCGTAGATGGGCGTTATTCCTTCGATGTTCCGGACCTCCAGGGGCACTTTCAATTCCCCGTTGATGATCCACCGTACATTGTGGACGCATACGGCGATGTTGATGATGAAAGATCCCTCACGCAACAGATTCGCATCTATGATGGCCTCCGATGTGTACACTCCTTCTTGCCAGGGTTCGACTGTCTTGTACGAATCGTCGTGAAAGACCGTGAAGAGGGTCATCTCACTCTTCTGCTCTATGAAGTCGAAACCAACGCGAAGCCCGGTGATGCGCTTCTTGATGCGATATCGATAACATACCTTGATCGGACGACTGCTCAGGAATACCTCCCCGTCCGATTGCTCCTGCTGCAGATCGAAATCCAGCAGTTCGAAATATTCATCCTCCGGCAGCGCCTTGAGGGATTCGCTCAGATCGGAGGATTCGATCACATGTTGCATGTGATTGATGTAATAATTCAACCCCTCTTTCACATCACCGTGGAAATCGACCTGACCATGCTTCATCACGAGCAACTTATTGCAAAGTGATCCGATGGATATCATGTTGTGACTCACAAAAAGCACGGTCTTTCCGCCTTGCCGGCTGACCTCACCCATCTTCCCGAGCGACTTCTTCTGAAACTCAATATCACCCACCGCCAGTACCTCATCCACGATCAGGATCTCACTCTCAAGATGTGCAGCCACCCCGAAGGCTAACCTTACATACATGCCGCTGCTGTAGCGCTTTACCGGTGTGTCAATGTAACGCTCCACACCCGAGAAATCAACGATTTCGTCAAACTTTCGGGTGATCTCCTGCTTCGTCATCCCGAGTATCGCACCGTTGAGGAAGATGTTCTCCCGGCCAGTCAGTTCAGGATGAAAACCCGTACCCACTTCGAGGAGACTGGCTACGCGTCCTTTGATCCGGATGCGTCCGGTACTTGGGGACGTCGTCCGACTCAACACCTTGAGCAGCGTGCTCTTACCTGCACCATTCTTACCTATGATGCCGAGTACTTCGCCCTGCGCGACATCAAAACCGACGTCCTTCAACGCAAATACATAGTCACTGCTCCCTTTCTTGGAACGATCGTTCACTTCTCCCACCTTGAGCAATGGATCCTCCTTGCCCTGAATGCGGTACCACCATCGGTACAGATCATCCTTCAAGGTGCCAGTTCCCACAAGGCCCAGACGATATTGCTTGCTTATATCTTCGACGTTAATGACAGTTCTCATAATCTTTAAACGGTATCCATGAAAGTTTTCTCCACCCGGTTGAAAATGACGACCCCGATCACCAGGATCACCACCATCACACCAAAACTATAAGCCAGTCCGGGAATACTGAGTTCACCGGCCCCCAAATACACATGCCGGAAAGCCTCCACCAGCCAGGAAATCGGATTGCCCTGGATCAGCCAGCGAAACTTGGCATCCATCGAAGAAATGGGATAGATGACAGGCGTCGCATACATCAACAACTGTATACCAAAGGTGATCAGGAAGAACAGATCACGATACTTGGTCGTCATTGCAGACAGAATCAAGCCCAGCCCCAGCGCAAGTCCGGCCAGGATAACCACCACTACCGGCGTTACCAACAGGATGCCCGAAATATCAGGGTGCACATCGGACCCCGTAATTTTGTAATAGATAAGAAAAACAACAAAAAGCAGAAACTGCACACCGAACTTCGCCAGTCCAGAAATGGCACGCGACAAAGGCATCACCAGTCGCGGGAAATAAACCTTTCCGAAAATGCTGGCATTGACGGTGAACGTATTACTCGTGTTCGTCAAACAATCGGAAAAATAATTCCACAACGTGATGCCAGACATGTAAAATAGTACCTGCGGCAGACCATCGGTAGATATCTTGGCGATGTTGCCGAAAATGATCGTGAACGTGATGGTCGTCAGCAAGGGCTGGATGAAAAACCAAAGAGGACCCAGAATGGTCTGCTTGTACACCGATACGAGATCGCGGCGGACAAACATCATCAACAGATAACCATGCCGCCAAACTTCACGAAGATTCAGGGAGAAGAGACTCGATCGCGGCTCGATCACCATGTCCCAATCCTCCGCTAACTGGTTTTTTTCAGAATTCATGTTTATTTACATTCTGTCGCCTCACGCGACTTGGTACTAAGGCCCCGTTCGATTTCTTTGAACAAGATGCGCTGAGGATCACAAGAAGTCGAACGAACACATGCTCAAAACGGCTTACCCGCATTTCTATTGCCCGAGATCCAACCACGCCCGAAAAAAAGCATACCCGGACGTGGCGCAAATGTAGACGTACCCGGATGAACAAAAACAACCGTATCCAGTTTCCTGCATTTTTCTGTAAATGAGATAAATACTATCATTGATGAGCATTAACGATTGTCTATCATATAAACCCGCAGCATGCAGGAACGTTACTCATCCCTTGATGTTTTCCGCGGTGCCACCGTCGCCCTGATGATCCTGGTCAACAACCCGGGAAGTTGGTCACACATCTACGCACCCCTCGCACATGCCCCCTGGCACGGAGCCACCCCGACGGATTTGGTTTTCCCCTTCTTCCTATTCGCCGTAGGCAACGCCCTGGCCTTCGTCATGCCCCGCCTCGAACAAGCCGGCCATGTCGCCTTCCGCAACAAGGTCTTGCGACGCACCCTGCTCATATTCGGCATCGGGCTGCTGCTTAACGCCTTCCCCTTTGTACGATACAATGCGGATGGCAACCTGGTAATGAAACAATGGGGAAACCTGCGCATCATGGGCGTGCTGCAACGCATCGCCCTCTGCTATATGCTGGCTTCGGCCTTCGCCTGGCTTTGGAAGGAACGCGGATCACTGCTGGCAGGCGCCTTCCTGCTCCTGGGCTACTGGCTGCTCTGCCTGGGATTGGGCACACCGGGAGACCCTTTCAGCCTCGAAGGATTTTTCGGGAATGCAGTCGATCGCGCCATCCTCGGTGAATCTCACCTGTATCGCGGCGAAGGCGTCCCCTTCGATCCGGAAGGCCTCATGAGTACCCTCCCTGCCGCCGTGAACACCATGTTCGGCTACCTGACCGGAGCCTACATCCTCCGCAAGGGACGTAATTGGGAGATGCTTTCCAATCTCTACGCTGCAGGGCTGGTATTGATCTTCGCAGGACTGTCCTGGGGACTGCTCTTCCCCATCAACAAGAAAATCTGGACAAGTTCATACGTACTCTACACCGTCGGACTCGCCATGTGCGTGCTCGGCATCTTCATCCACCTGCTCGAATTCAGGAAGGCAGAAGGCGCCTGGAGCCGCTTCTTCCTCGTGTTCGGCCGAAATCCGCTTTTCATATTCGTGCTCAGCGGGGTGGTGGCCAAGACCTATGGACTCTTCCGCATCGAAGACGGCATGAAAGACGGAAAGCCTGTCTTCCGCGGACTCGGCAGCTGGATGTACGAACACCTGTTCGTCCCGCCCTTCGGCCAACTCAACGGATCCCTGCTCTATGCCATCGCACACATCCTCGTGTTCTGGCTGATCTGCCGATGGCTGGATCAACGGAAGATCTACATCAGGGTCTGATCCGTCAAGATTGAAAAAACATTACGCTTATGATTATTTTAATTTACTAAAAAACATACCATGCGATTCACCATCACCCACCATACAGAACATGGCTGGAACGAAGTCAGACTCACAGACACCCTCCGCGGAACCATCGCCTCCGTCATTCCCTCCGCCGGTGCGCTGCTCAACGGCTTCAGCGTGGAGCGGTTCGGCATCCGGACGAATATCATCGATGGCTTCCGGGATGCAGATGACTGGCGGGCGCGCATCGAAACGGGATTCCAGAGTGCCAAACTATCGCCCTTCGTCTGCCGACTGCGCGACTCCACCTATCAGTGGCAGGAAGAAACATACCGCGTGGAAAAGTTCAGCCTCAATGGCTCTGCGATCCACGGCATCCTCTATGACGCCTCCTTCGAAACCATTGAGGAAAAGATACAGGCCGATCATGCGGAGCTGGAGCTACGATACACCTACACCGGCGACATTTTCGGTTACCCATTCCCGTACGACTGTTACATCCGCTACCGACTGTTGTCGGATGACAGCCTGATCGTCACTACGGCCATCCATAACCGAAGCGAAATACCCATCCCCGTAGCTGATGGATGGCATCCCTATTTCACGCTCGGCGGAGCCGTGGACGACCTGACCCTTCAATTCCACGCGAAGGGACAGATGGAATATGATACAACGATGCTCCCCACCGGACGCATCCTCGATACGGATGAATGGTCCTCCACACGCAGGATCGGCGACAAGCAAGTTGATGATGGCTTCCTGCTGGATTTCGGTTATGCGCAACCGTTATGCACCCTTTCGAACCCTGAAACAGGTATGGCTGTATCCTTTCATCCCGAGCCTTCATACCCATATTTGCAGCTATATATCCCACCGCACCGGCGCAGCATCGCCATAGAAAACCTCAGCGCCGCACCAGACGCGTTCAACAACGGCATGGGACTCATTGCGCTGGAACCGGATCATACGCGCACCTTCTCCGTCCGCTATGCCATCGCCATGAGCTGAGCTGCTCAGTGAGATCTAAAGTATGATTGTGGATCTGCACAGTCAATGGACCTCATAGATCTCCGCCCAACGGGTGGTAAAGCGTCGACTGCGCAGTTCCTGCCGCATCTTCCAGTTACGCGTCATGCCAGATGCGGCATATTTGACGATGTCGTCGCGCATGCTGACATTGAGATTGTCGATTGCATCCATCAGCCCCTTCGCCCGGCTCGGCTCCGCCGGCATGAAGAGATTGCCCTGAATGGCGGCATCCGGCACCAATCCACCCAATACCACGCCCGCCTTCAGGTATTTCATGCCCGGCCGGTACAACTGCTCGACAAGTGGAAGGGTGTGCGCCGTCAACTCATGCGTCACCGACGTCGGCCGCGGCAGCACCGCATACCGGTGATCACTCCGGGGCTCGTAGACATAACTACCCGAACTGCCGCCACTCGTCACCACGAAGACATCCACCGTGGTGGCCGCCGAATGTTGCCGCCGCAACTTCTCCGCCGCCCGGGCCGTGTACGTGGCCACCGCCTCGCGCAAGGCCGTCGCATCAAAAACCGGGGTACCAAACATCCGTGTCGTAGCAATCATCTGCTTCTTCTCCAGCGGATCCTTCAACGCAATGCACGGATGCCCCCGTAACTCACGGATCAGGCGGACACCCACCACGCCGCCAAGCTGTCGACGCGCCCACTCCTCCGGCATCTGCCGCAACTGCCAGGCCGTCCGGATACCATAATGATCACGCAACCGCACCGCATACCGACGCCCGATCCCCCAGAGATCCCCCACCTCCGTCCGCTCCAGCGCCGCACGTATCGCCTCCTCCGAATCCAGTACCAGCACACAGTTCGTCGCCTGCTTGTCCTTCTTCGCCAGCTTATTCGCCACCTTGCTCAATAGCTTCGTCGGCGCCAATCCCACCGACACCCTGATCCCCGTCCACTCCTCCACCACCGTCCGCAAATGCAACGCAAAAGGCGCCAACCGATCCTCCGGAATATGCCGCAGGTCCAAAAAAGCCTCATCCACCGAATACACTTCTACCCGCTCATGCCTGCCCTCGGCATCATCCATCAGATGACGCAACGTATCCATCACCCGCATGCTCATGTCGCCATACAAATGATAGTTCGATGAAAAAGCCGAAACACCATGCGTTCGAAGCAGTTCCCTGCATTGATAGAACGGGACACCCATGTCCACGCCCAGCGCCTTCGCCTCGTCCGTCCGCGCAATGATGCAGCCGTCATTATTACTCAGCACCACTACCGGCCGCACCTGCAGATCCGGCCTGAACAATCGCTCACAGGAACAATAAAAACTGTTGCAATCCACGATCCCCATCATACCGCTTCTGTTTTAACAACACCGACCTCACAACGCATGGATCACATAGGTCACCACGCCCCAGACCGAAAACTCCGCGTATGGATCCACATCGATCGGCGCCAGCCGCGGCGTCTCCGGGATCAGCCGGATACGATTCAGCGTCCGCTCCAACCGACGAATCAGCATATCGCCGTTCAACGTCGCAATCACCACCCGCCCACTCACCGGCTTCAAACTGCGGTCCACGATCACCACGTCGCCGTCAAAGATCCCCGCACCCGTCATCGCATCCCCGCGGACCCGCATGAAAAAGGTCGCCGGCTTGTTGCGCACCAGCTGCTCGTTCAGATCGATGCCCCGCTCCGCATAATCATCCGTCGCCGCCCCGAAACCGGTGGCCGCCGCCGTGCGCACCTGCTGCTGCGTGTATTGTCGCGTACCGCGATAGGCAGCCCCTGATATCACTTCTCCATCCATTGGTATATTTTTTTGGAATACTAAATTATTTAGTAATTTCATGCTAAACAATTTATCAAAGAAATTTATTTCTGATGGTACGAATGACAACGATGCCCGCCGAGCGGATGGAATGGAAACCACAGTGCGGACAGCGCGGAGAAACCGCCTGGCAGGAATGGATGTACCGGCTGGTGATCTGTCCTGAAGGCGAAGCAGCAGAAAAAATCCGACAACTTAATATCAGCCGGTCAACCAATGAACAAAAACCACCGATGCCGTCCATCACCCTCGTTGCCTTCCGCGGACGCGAAGCCATGGAAGACACCATCATCCGCTGGGTCCAGCGCGTATGCCGCATGCATCGGCGGTTTCAGGTATCCCTCGACCAACCCGGATCACATCCGGCCGGAGGATGGAGAATGAGTGTGACAGATGCAGAACCCCTGCACCAACTCTCGGAAAAACTCTCCGTCATCGATGATTATATCAGATCCTGCGACATGGGGCCCGTACACCGGGAAACAAATCACACCTGCCGGCAGGAGGGACGGCCCGTAGAGGCAGATCTGACCGCCATACCGACAGAGGAAACCGGTAAACCATTCGCCCACTTCATGGCGCACAGCCTTGTACTGACCCGTCAGGCTTACGCCGGCAGCACAACCGAGATCGTCAACCTGTTCGCATTCCTCCCCTGAAAAAGATGTGTTTACCACCAACTAAACGGGCAGAAAAACTGAAGTCGACAGAGAAAAATCACCCTGAAAACCGGCCATTCTGACAAGGCCGAAGCTCCGCCAGATGTGACATTTACCAAAACAAGTCACATGAACGGAAACAAACACAACAACAGAGGCAGCCTGGATGATCAACTCCGGATCGAGAACGAGATCATCAAGATGAAACTCATGCTCGAACACGGCGCAAGATTCTCGTCCGGAGATGGTTCAACCACCATGGATCCCGCCCTGGAGCACGCGTTCCTGAAACACGTGCTGGCCATGGAAGAAGAACATCAGAAAGGAAACAGCCTGACAGTTTTCGAAAAACTCGGCTGCCCGGCCGATATCCCCGCACCGGAAGACCTGACGAAAGACGAATTTCCCCAAGCCCTTCAGCGATTACTGGAACGACTGTCAGCACAAGGCATACAAGTCAGGCCCGCAGAACAGAACATCGATCCCGAAGAATTCTACCGATTCCTCTCCAAAGATCTGATGGAACTGAATGTGCATGACATACCAAACGTCCATTGTTTTCTGTTCGAAGCATTCCCGGGGCATGACGGCTGCCGCCTCGAACGCATCGCACAGGAGGAAGGGTTGCAAAACGTCATCTCCGGAAAGGCACCTTTGGGAGAGATCAGTAAAGACAGGCCGCTTCGACTGAATGGATTCGAACACCACGATCGCACATCTGTCCAACATCGGCTTATGAGATTCAGAGGCCCGTATGAAGATGTAATCGGACTCAGCAAAAGAATTGCCAGAACCATCCTCGAAAAAGACACCTGTACGGTCTACGGTACGCATGATACCGCGCTGTGCATGAAAGATCGATGTGAGATGATTCACGGCGAATGGTTTGTGACCTTCCAACGCAATGAATCCAATGAATGGCACATTGCGGAGATCGACATCGACGGGCTGAGGATATGAACGAGGAAGAGCTGGTGTTGCGGAAGTCTGTTTTCATTAGAATGGTACCAGAACTTTGATGAGGTTTTGATAACTTCCATCCTCACGCAACCGTTATGTCCCAATCATCAAACGCCAGATACCCGGCCATCGATCTGCTGCGCGGGATCACCGTCTGCTTCATGATCATCGTAAACACCGGTGGATCCGGAGCCGAACCCTACGCATTGCTCCAACATGCCGAATGGCACGGGTTCACACCAACAGATCTCGTATTTCCTACCTTTCTGTTTGTCGTAGGAAACGCGTTGGCCTTCACGATGCCTAAAATGCAAGACATAGGAAACAGTGAGGCCGGTCTGAAGATCCTGAAACGCACCGCGCTGATCTTTCTGCTGGGATACCTCATGTACTGGTTCCCATTCGTTCGCTTCAGCGAAACGGAAGGATGGTCTTTGAAACCCATCGCCGAAACCCGCATCCTCGGGGTGCTTCAACGCATCGCCCTATGCTATGGCATCAGTGCCTTCATGCTGAGGGCACTACCCGCCAGAACCATCTGGATCACCGGGATAATGATATTGCTGGGTTACTGGGCAATGCTGGTCTGGGGCGGTGATTATACCATCGAGGGAAATCTGGCCCGACAGGTCGACAGACTCCTGCTCGGGGATGCACACCTGTATCACGGAGACAACATCGCCTTCGATCCGGAGGGACTGCTCAGTACGCTGCCTGCGCTGATCAATGTATGGGCGGGATACTTTGCAGCCACACATATCCGCAAGCACGGAAACTCCTACAAAACGGTGGCGGACCTCCTCGTGGCAGCCTTCGTCATGATGTCAGTGGCATATCTCTGGGATCGCCTCTTCCCGGTGAACAAAAAACTTTGGACGAGCTCGTTCAGCCTGTTGACCAGCGGATTGTCCATGGCGATCCTGGCATTGCTGATTCATCTTTCAGAGATCCACAAATACAAAATGGGAGCGGGATTCTTTGGCGTGTTCGGCCGTAATCCGCTCTTCATCTACCTGCTCTCCGAGTTGATCGCCATCCTCATGTGGGCCATTCCCGCCGGAGACAAATCGGTCTATGAATACGTGAACGAACAGGTATTTCAGGCCCTCATGCCGGGGTCGAACGGATCGCTGCTCTTCGCCCTCGCTGTTATGTTCACCTGCTGGATCGCCGGACTTTTCCTCGACAAAAAACGGATATACATCCGGGTCTGATGAAATATCATGGCACCAGGGCAGGAAGTTCCGAATAATTGAACGGGTCCGTCGGGTCATATGCTTCCCTGAAATCCTTCCTTATCGTCTCTGCATGCATCTCAGCAGACGGATACTGCCAGGTCGTCAGCGCCCGAAGCTCAGATTCCGGCAGATCTTCCCGGATCCAGGCCATCGCATGATCCTCGTCCAGGAGCAGGGGCATGCGCTGTTTTCGATTATGCACCTCCGCCATCAGAGCGTTTGCCGCCGTAGTTACAATGGCAAATGTCTCGATGGTCTCCCCCGTCTCCTGATCGGTCCATGGCTGCCAGATCCCACCCATGAAAAAATATTCATGTCCGGGCAAGGTGATGTGATAAGGATAGGCCTGATCCTTTTTCGAACCCGAGGGCGTGAAATGACGCCACTCGTAGAAACCGGATGACAACACCAGACATCTTCTTTTCAGTGCCGCCTGCTTGTAGGATATTTTCTCCAGCATCTCTTCACCAATGGCATTTAACGTATTGCGCGGTGGATCGCGCCTGCCCGTCTTTGGATTGATGCCCCCATGCCGGAAATGCGCCCAATCGGCAGCGGTCCGAACATAAAAAGGAACAAGCTCCCAATGCATCAACACCAGGTCAGCATCCGTGCCCCCGTCTTTGGGACGCAGCACCGGCCATTGGCCATAGGCAAAACCGCTCTGCATTGGACGTTGTAACTCAGGCCTGAAAGTTCCGATCTCCTTTTCGATCTTCTTGAGCCGGATATGCTCCGCCCGATTGACATTGATCCCATTATAAAAACACATGAGTTCAATGTACACATTTCAGATGGCTCACCTGTAAGCAATGTCAGGTGATGGAGAAATTCACATGAATTGACTTATTTCGTGGCATGATCCCCGATGATGAATATTTCATGAAACTGGCACTCATTGAAGCGCAAAAGGCATTTGAAGCAGGTGAAGTCCCTGTTGGAGCCATCGTCGTGGCCGGTGGCCGCATCATCGCGCGAGGACATAATATGGTGGAACGCCTGAATGATGCCACCGCTCATGCCGAGATGATCGCCATCACCTCCGCATTCAACCAGATCGGCGCAAAGTACCTGACAGAAACGACCCTTTACGTCACCGTCGAACCATGCCTCATGTGCACCGGAGCCATATATTGGAGTAAGATCGACCGGATCGTATGGGGAGCAGATGACGATAAGAACGGACACAGACGTGTGACCGGCGACAACTGGGCATTTCATCCCAAAGCATCCCTCACCAGGGGGGTACTCGGTGAAGAAGCGGCTCAACTGATGAAAGCATTCTTCCGCGCCAGACGATGACACCCAACATCTATCCTTCTTACAGGAATCCTTCCGGGATGATCGATTTTCAGAGACGATGGAAGTTCGCTGAACAGGCTGAACCGAATGGGCTTACCTTTGTTTTTCCAAAAATATCTAAACTATGCCATTCACATTAGCACCCCTGCCTTACGGCCACGATGCACTGGAGCCCCATATCGACACAACGACGATGCAGATCCACCACGGCAAGCATCATCAGGCCTATGTGGACAACCTGAACAAGGCCATCGCAGGTACGGAACACGAAGGAAAATCCCTGGAAGAACTCGTCGCCCAGGCAGGCTCCATTTCCGCAGCGGTTCGCAACAATGGAGGAGGTCACTGGAACCATACCTTCTTCTGGGAATCACTCGCGCCGAACGCCGGTGGCGCACCCACAGGTGCCCTGGCTGCCGCCATCGATGCAGCTTTCGGTTCCTTCGATGCCTTCAAGGAAAAATTCAGCACCGCCGGCATGACACGCTTCGGCAGCGGCTGGGCCTGGCTGATCGTGAAAGATGGTGCCCTGCACATCAGCAGCACCCCCAACCAGGACAACCCGCTGATGGATGTCGCAGAAGTGAAAGGAACACCCATCCTCGGCGCAGATGTCTGGGAACATGCCTATTACCTGAAATACCAGAACCGCCGCGCAGATTATCTCTCCGCTTTCTGGAATGTCGTCAACTGGAATAAGGTGGCGGAAAGATTCGGGAAATAAGGTCTAATAACGATCTCCATTTAAAAAGAGAGGGCCCTGGATTTAATCCGGGGCCTTTTTTTATGGCACCGGATCATACCCTGATCCACCCCAGGGATGACACCTAGAGATCCTTCTAATGGCAAGCCAGGTCCCACGGATGGGACCATGACGACGCAACGCTGTGATCGCATAGGCCGAACAGGTTGGTGTATATCTGCATTTCGGAGGCAGCATGGGAGAAATCACCCATTGATAAATGCGGATGGGTGCGATCAATGGAAAGATCAGTATCCTCCGCAGGATGGAAACCTCCCGCTCAACTGTCTTGCCGCACATATCGTTGTTGCAGTTTTTCAATGATGCCAGCTACCTGATGCATGACGGCTGCCTGGTCCGGTACTTCCCTGCCCCGGTAAATCAGGAAAATGAACAAACGCTCCGCCCTTCCTTTACAATACTCCCTAAGCGGCAACTGCTGTAAGCGCCAGGCTTCTCTTAACAAACGTTTTACGCGATTGCGTTGAACCGCTTGCCGGAATTGCCTCGCCGGCGCACTGAACCCGACCTGCAGACCACCGTCGGAATGTGGCACCTGCATATGTAAAGCACGAATTTGACCAACAGACACACCCTGACCCGCTGCGAATAAGGCCGCAATGGTCTTCCTGCTCTTCAGACACTGGGATCTTTGTAAGGTGAATGTTCCGGTCAAATCGTAATGCTTACTGTAGATAAACAAAAATAGCCCCGGTAATGATACCGGAGCTATGAATAATATCGGATACCCCCGAATTACTTCTGCTTGAATTCGTCGGAGACCGTAAGCTTATGACGTCCCTTGCTGCGGCGGCTGGCAAGAACCTTACGACCATTGGCCGTTTGCATGCGCTTGCGGAAACCATGAACGGATTTCCGGCGGCGACGATGGGGTTGAAATGTACGTTTCATTGTGTTAGTGCATTAACGCGTTGCTGTATAATAGGTCGGGAGAACGACCCTGTTACTCATTCCATCCACAGGTCACCACACCCGTAGATTTGTGAAAGGATGGCAAAGGTAATAAAAAATCTGAGATTCACCAACCGGATTCTCCCGAGAGTCGAATATGCTCGGATTGGACGGTGGCTCCGAAGAACCTGGCGGCTTCCCGATCAAAGACATCCGCACGGTCGGTTGTACAAAATCGCCTGCTACCCGCTCCGGCTGAAACGCCGGAAATGCGCTGCCGAATCTCGGGATGACGTTCCAGATAATCACGGAGACTATCGGCAACAATATCACCCTGGTCGATCACTTGAATGCTTGCCGGGAGAAACTGGCGGATACGTTGTGCCAGCAAAGGATAATGGGTGCATCCGAGCAGTATGGTATCAATCAGAGAACTTTGCTTCAACAATGAATCAAGATACTTCCGGATGAATGGGTCTGATGAAGGATCAAGATACTCTCCCGTTTCGATAAGCGGAACCCAAAGCGGGCAGGCCTGCTGCCAAACATGAAGGTCGGGGAAAAACTTGTGGATCTCCATGGGATAAGAGGCTGAACGAACTGTACCGTCAGTCGCCAGGATTCCTACATGCCCTGATTTCGAGTAGCCACCAATGATTTCAGCCGTAGGCCTGATCACACCCAACACCCGATGATCCGGAGCCCAAACTGGCAGATCATATTGCTGGATGTTCCTCAGGGCTTTGGCCGAAGCGGTATTGCAGGCCAGGATCACCAGGGGACAACCCTGATCGAAAAACCATCTTACGGCCTCCCGCGTATAAGCGTACACGGTTTCAAATGATCGTGGCCCGTAAGGTGCGCGTGCATTATCTCCCAGATAGATGTAATCATGACGCGGCAGATGTCTGACCAGGGAAGATAAAATCGTAAGACCTCCATATCCCGAATCAAAGACACCGATGGGTCCCATTGCTGATGATGGATTGTTTGCTGATGACATCTGACTGCGGGTTTCAGATTGACCGGGGCCGAACGAAAGTTACGAATAGGCCCCTCTTAAAAACAAAGGGAAAGAATGCCTTTTCGGCTTTCTTTCCCCTCGATATCACGATGGTGATGTGATGAAATCCTTATTTTCCTCCAGCCGGTTTAGGAGCAGCACCAGTGGCTGGCCCAAGCTTTTTACGAATGGCTGGAAGCAAATCGTCGGCTTCAGGCTGCACGATCAGGGCCTCTTTGCGAAGGACATAGCCATAGCCACTTGCTTTAGCCACCTCGGAGATGAGTGTATTCGCCTTCTGGGCTACCGGCGACATCAACTCTTCCTGCTTCTGCTGCATCTGCTGCTGATAACTGCCTTCGAAACCCTGAAGGTCAACCAGGAGTTTCTTCATTTTCTCACGGTTGGCTGTACGGATCGCATTGGACCACTTGGTGGAATCCGCCTTGAAAATGCTGTCCTGACGATTCAACTCACGAACGGTCTCCGCATAGTTGATCTGAAGGGCACTGTCAAACTGAGACATTTCAGCCATGGCCTTCTTGTATTCAGGCATCAACTGAACTACTTCATCGAGGCTGACATACGCAATTTTCGTCTGGGCACTGAGCGAGCTGGCAGAAGCCAGGGCCAGGAACATCATTCCCAGGAACAATACTCTTTTCATTGATTGGTTTGTTTTATCTGTTAAGTCGTTCAGCGTCGATCAGTGGTTGTCGGCCTGTGGTCTTTTCACGTTCATTTAACACCCAACGCCTTCAATATGTCGTCGCTCCTGTCCAATTTGGGGTCGGCAAATATAACGGTAATTCCTTCACTTTTATCCAAAATAAAATCGTACTGCCGTTCAGTGGCCAGCTTCTGAATTGCATTGTACACCTTGTCCTGGATAGGCTTCACCAACTCCTGGCGCTTCTTGAACAGATCACCCTCAAAGCCAAACCTGCGTTTTTGCAGATCACGCAATTCCTTTTCCCGGTTGAACAGTTCATCCTCGCGTTTTTTCCTTAACGTCTCGCTGAGCATGACCTGCTCGGCCTCGAAACTGCGATACATGGCATCGAGCTGAGCCTGCTTAGCTTCGATCTCCTTCTGCCACTGATCACTGGCCAGATCCAGTTTTTGTTGGGCATCCTTGTATTCCGGCATGCGGTCAAGAATGTACTTCGTGTCGATAACGGCATAGCGCTGAGCAGATGCGGAGAACGTTGTCAGTCCGACAAACAGCGCAAAAAGGATCCAATGCTTCATGGCCGTGATGTTTTATGTGTGTAGGTTCTGATTGACTTATTCAGGTTCGAAACCAAGCATGAAGGTGAACTTGCTCGCATCCCGAAGCTTTCCGGTCGATGTTACGCGATCCAGTCCAATCCCATAATCGAAGCCCAGCAAACCAAACATGGGAAGGAAGAATCTGACCCCCACACCCACCGATCTACGAAGCTCAAAAGGATTCCACTGCTTCACGCTGTACCAGCCGTTTGCCGCCTCAAAGAAGGCCAGACCAAAGATCGTACTGCTGGGATTCGTTACAAATGGATACCTCAACTCCATCGTGTACTTGTTGAAGATGGTGAAGAAGTTCGAAGCCCGGGAAATGTCCGGATTTATGGTCGGATCACTGACCTGGTAAACCGGATAACCGCGATGCGCAATGATATCATAGCCCAACACCCCGAAATTGTTCGTCAGACCGGCATCACCCACCTGAAAACGTTCGAAGGGAGAGATGGGCACATCTTTATTGTAACGGCCCATGAACCCATACTTGGCGGCAAAACGCAATACGAACTGACGCGACTTGTCTTCGCCCGTTGCGCGACCCAGCGGAACGAACCATTCGGCGTTGAACCGCCACTTGTGATATTCCACAAGTTTGTAGATGTCATTCCGATCAATGCCCAGGAAGGAAGACCATGGCGGCGTGAACGCACCACTCAGCATGAAATTCGAACCGCTCCGCGGGAAGATTGGCTGATCCACAGAGGCCCTGGAAAGCGCAATCCGAAGGTTCAGGTTCGAAGATCTTCCAGTCGAGAAGGTCGGGAAGATGGCGTAATTCCTGGACTCATAGTTGATATAACTCAGTGTATAGACCAGGTTGAAGAAGTCATCCGGCCACTTCAGCTGCTTACCCAGGGAAATGGACCCACCCGTTGTGTTGAGGAACGAAGAGTCGGCATAATTTCGGTCGAACATTCCCGTATATGGATTGTAAGCATTCGAGAACCTCGTATTGAATATGCTCACCGTAAACGAGTTCCGCTTCTTACCACCCAGCCACGGTTCCGTGAACGAGAAGTTTAGTGAACGGAAGAACCGGCCATTTGACTGGAACCTCAGGCTCAGTTTCTGACCACCACCCGATGGCAGCGGATCCCAAGACTCCTTACTGAATATATTCTTGATCGAAAAGTTGTTGAAAGTCACACCAAGCGTACCCGTCAGACCAATATTACCACCCCAGCCTGCACTTAATTCCAGCTGGTCGGATGATTTTTCTTCCAGGGCATAATTGATGTCCACCGTTCCGTCTTCCTGATTCGGCACAGGATTGATGCCAATCTTTTCCTGATTGAAATAGCCTAATTGAGACAATTCCCGCTGGGTACGAATGATATCCGACCGACTGAATTTCTCTCCGGGCAAGGTTCGGATCTCCCGACGGATCACATACTCACGGGTCTTGTCGTTCCCCTCGATCTTGATATTCTTGATCGTGGCCTGCGGACCTTCCATTATGCGGATCTCATGATCAATGGTATCACTGTACACGGAGGTCTCGACAGGATCGATCTGGAAGAAGAGATAACCATTGTCCATGTACAACGAACTGATGTCTCCTCCTTCCGGAGAAAGTTGCTTGCCAAGCTTCTTGTTCAGGGTTTCGATGTTGTAGATCTCACCCTTCCTGATCCCCAGCAGCATGTTCAGGATGGAATCCGGATACTTGGTATTCCCCTTCCAGGTCATGTTGCCGAAATAATACCGACGACCCTCATCAATCTTCAAGGCCACGTTGAGGTTCCCCTTGCGGTCATAATACTGTGTGTCTGCCGCGATGACGGCATCCCGATATCCAACGGAATTGTAATATTCCAGCACCTTCTCCTTGTCTTCCCGATACTTCTTGTCATTGAACTTAGCAGAACCAAAGCGGAATCGGAACCAGGGCTCGAGGAATTGAAGCGTCTGGGTCGGGATCAGAAATTTTTTCTCCTTGATGAATTCCCTGGCCATCATGCCTGACACCTGACCATAAGGACTCCAGACACTGTCCGGCTGAAGCGTGAATCTCATACGCTCCTTCGTCCCTTTCATCTTCTTCTTCAACTTCGTCTCCTCTACGGTGTTATTGCCAAAGAAATGAACCTGGTCAATACGAACCTTCTTGCCCTTGTTGATCTGGAATTCCAGGATCACACGACCTGCTGCATTCGGATCAGGGATCTCTTTGATATTGGTCTCGGCACCCTGAAATCCTTTTTCCGTATAATATTTTGAAATGGCTTCCAGCGCAGACAATCGCATGTTGTCTGTGATCACCCGGCTTTTGAAAAGCCCCACCTTGTCCTTCAACTCCTC
>CAJBZC010000312.1 GCA_903959965.1 uncultured bacterium | reverse complement strand
TCCTTCAGTACATGGAATATCGCGGAGAGCAGGTGTTCCGGGTGTTGCTGCATGATGCCGTCGCGGTACGCAGTAAGATCGGCACTTTTTGCCTGAAGTTCGTTTCGAAGGCTGGCTTGTGCGTCCGGAGCGGCCTGTGCCAATTGCTGTTGGAGGCGGTTCATGGCAGATCCGAGCTCGAAGGATTTTCGCTGGTATTCAACAAATAGGTTGTTGGCGGGCGATCCGGTGAAGCGAATGGAGCCCATGGGGTCGGAGGTGTCCGCTGCAACGGTAAATGTCTGTTCACGGTCGATCATGCATTCGATCCATCCGTTCTTTTCCGGATAGGCGATCATGTATACGCCGCCCATCAGTTTCTCCGTTCCCGTAAAAACAGCGTTGCCCTGTTCGTCGATCCGGGCGGAATCCACCAAATATTGCTTCTTCCCATAGTGATGGGCGAGAAAGAGATAGCCTTGTTTGAAGGGCTTTATGTTGGCCTTGATTTCATACGCAGGTGTCTGCGCTGCGGCACTGAAGGTGTAAGCAAGGATGTATGAAAGCAGGGTGGCTTTTGCAATGATTTGTCTGATCATGTTACAAAAATATCCAAAATCAGATTGTTTGTCTGTTAATGTCGATGGAAACCCTGATTGACTTAGTTTAGCCGCATGGCTTCAGATTTCATTATGGAGGATCGGGAGTGGCGGGATCTTGACTGGCAGACAGAGGCACCGCCCCAAGGAGCTTTCGATCAATGCAGATTCATGCACTGTAATCTGTCTGGTGCGGTGTTGACAGGGTATCATTTCACGGACTGTCTGTTTTCCGACTGCGACCTGTCGAATGCGGATCTGCGAGGGGTTGTTTTCAACGATGTCGTATTCGAGGGATGTAAGCTGACAGGGCTTCATTTTGAGGATTGTCATACCATTCCTTTTGGCGTGCGATTCAAGGGTTGTATTCTAACGCTGGCATCTTTTGTAAAGATGATGATGCGGAAGACCCTTTTTGAGGGTTGCCGACTTACAGAAACCGATTTTTCAGGTGCGGATCTGCGCGAGGCTGTTTTCAGCGGCAGTGATATGGACCGGGCCATTTTTACGGGTTGCAACCTGGAAAAGGCCGATTTCAGAAGAGTATTGCAGTGTACCATCGATCCGGCACAGAACCGCATGCGGAAGGCGAAATTTTCGCTGGACGGGTTACCCGGACTGCTGTCTGTCTATGGGTTGGACATCCAAGATTAAATGCGGACGATCATCCACGGCATTAGCGAACCTTCCGACCGCTTGTTTGTTTCAATGTTCCTCCACCGATGTTGCAAAAGGCTTGACAAAAAGTCTGGGCCTGTGTAGCAAAAGGTTGGTTGTCTACACTTTAAACAACGGAAGATGTCTATTCGCCTCATCCCGCTCTTTTTCTTTTTGACGGTTACCCTCGCCTTGCAAGCTCAAAACCTCGGAAACATCAACGGTTTTGTACGAAAGGCCTCCACCCAGGAACCTTTGCAAGGGGTTACGATCCGCATCCTGGGGACGGAGCGCACGGCCATGACAGACAGTGCTGGTTTTTATCGTTTTCGCGGGGTGGAGACCAAGGCCTGGAACCTGGAAGCCAGTTCGGTTGGCTATCGGACCCTGACCAAATTCGATATCCAGGTTACTTCCGGCAATACCTCTGAAGTGAACTTTGAATTGGAAGAAGAACGGCAGGAGCTGCAGGGTGTCGTCATCCGGGCAAATTTTCCTAAGCCTGTTGGCGTGGTGAATTCTGTCCAGTCGCTCAGCATCAATGAGATCGTACGCTACCCGGGTGCGAATTTCGACATGGCCAAGGTGGTGCAGTCGTTCCCCGGTGTATCTGGTTCTGCGAGTTTCAGAAATGATATCATCATCCGGGGTGGCGCACCGAACGAGAACGTGTATTATCTCGACGGGGTGGAGATCCCGACGATCAATCACTTCGCCACGCAGGGTGCGGCTGGCGGACCGGCGGGTATCCTGAACGTGGCTTTCCTTGACAGGGTGACCTTGCATACATCAGCATTCCCGGCGAAATACGACAATGTGCTGTCGGGCGTATTGCAGTTCCGTCAGCGAAACGGAAATCCGGAGAAGTACCAGGGTAATTTCAGATTGAGTGCGAGCGAGGCAGCATTGACAGCGGAGGGCCCATTGGGTAAGAAGAATGGGAAGACCACCTTCATAGCATCCGCCCGCCGGTCCTATCTCCAACTGCTGTTCAAGCTGATCGATCTTCCCTTTGTTCCGAATTACTGGGATTATCAATATAAGATCACACACAAACCCGACAAGCGTAATGAGATCAGCATCATCGGCATAGGTACGATCGACGAATTCAGCCTGAACAAGCCGGAGGACGCCACGCTCGAGCAGCTGGCCGTCCTGGACCAGGTGCCCTTGCAGGGACAGCTTACATACACGTTTGGGGTCTCCTGGAGACATGCATTGAACCGTGGATTCTGGCAACTGACGGCGAGCCGCAACTATCTGCGCAATGAGGCAGACAAGTTCGAGAACAACGACAATGGCAATGAAGCCAGGAGAATCCTTGGATATAATTCGAAAGAGGCGGAGAACCGGCTTCGCTATGAACTGAACATCCCCGTGGGTGAAATACAACTGAATGCCGGTGCCCACTTGATCCGAAGCGGCTATGACAACAGCACCTTCCAGCGACGGACGGGATACACGGCCAATTACAGCACTTCATTCAACATGCTGCGCTACGGGGTATTTGTGAACGGCACCCGCAAACTGGCAGATGACCGACTGACCATTGCGGCGGGTATCCGGACAGACGGCAATACCTATACGAACAGTGGTCACCAGCTGGGCAGGACGCTGTCGCCCCGGCTGTCGCTGGCCTATTCGCTGGTACCGGGACTGAACCTGAACGCAGCTATAGCTCGGTACTACAAGCTGCCGAGCTATACGATCCTAGGTTTCCAGGAGCAGGGGGTATCGGTGAACAAGGACGCCGAATATATTCGTTCCGATCACTTCACCGGAGGCCTGGAATGGTTACCAAATGCATCCACTCGGGTGACGGCGGAAGGTTTCTACAAGAAATACGGCAACTACCCGGTATCAGGCAGGCTGGGCGTATCCATGGCGAATTTCGGCGGTGATTTCGGCGTCTTCGGCAACGAGCGGGTAACTTTCAACGGGATCGGTGAGGCCTTTGGTTACGAACTTCTTTTCCAGCAGCGCCTCACTAAGAATTTCTACGGGATCCTGGCCTACACCTGGTATCACAGTCGCTTCTCCGGGGTAGATCACAGTAAGATGCTGCCTTCTGCATGGGACAACCGCCATCTGCTGTCATTCACCGGCGGGTATCGATTCAAGGGTAACTGGGAGGTGGGATTGCGATTCAGGTATCTCGGTGGGGCCCCTTACACGCCCTATGACATCAACAGATCCCTCGACAATTATCCGTTCACGTATGAGCCGGTGTTTGATTATGCACGTCTCAACGGTTCGAGACTTCGTGGATTCCATGCGGCAGACCTGAGGATCGATAAAAAGTTCAATTTCCGCGGCTGGACCTTTGATCTGTACATGGACATCCAGAATGCATACAATAGCCAGAATCCTTCGGTACCCGGATTCACCCTGAAACGCAATCCGGACGAATCCTATTCGACCACTACAGGCGAACCCTATGTGGCCGGTTCCTATTCGAACCCTGCTGCGCCGAACACCCGTCAGAAAGGGGTTCCTGTGCTGTTGGAGAATACCAGCGGAGCGCTGCTACCCAGTATTGGTTTCGTGATAGAGTTCTGATTTTTTACAAAAATCATCTAAAATGTGGATAACCTTCCGACCTTGGCGTCGGAGGGTTATGTTTTTCAACAGATGGGGATTACTATTTCATCGTATTTTTACGAAGCATACCTCTTTGTTTTGCTAATATTGTAAGTGTAAATCGGCGGGCAAAAACCACCCATCGAAACCAATATCGTACGAAAACCTTACCTATCATGAGATCCACAGACCTCCGTCTGGGCAACATTGTAGCTGCCATTGACGAGCCTTTCAAGCCTGATTATGTCGTTGTATTAGAGCCCGGCATCGTTTACCTGATGGGGCGGGAAGAAGCAGACGACGAGCAGAACATCATCCCCGTTCGAGTTAGCAGCGAAATACTGGCTACGTATGACATTCCTTGTGAAGTAACGTTTTCCCTCTCCGGTCATGAAGTGCGTATCTGCATGGAAGATGCGAGGGATTGCGCTACGGTGGAACTTAATGGGGCGCGCTTCGACTTTCATTATCTCCATGAGATGCAGAACCTGATCCATGCATTGTGCGGGGATGATATCATCCGCCATCCTCACGTACATCTCGAAAACGAAACTTATTGATTTTTCCGGCTGCCCGACGTTCAAGTCCTTTGAATCTCGGGCAGTCGGTTGACCAATTCAGGACGCACGGGAAATGGCGTCCTTCAGAATGGTCAGACGTTCGTAATCTTCTTTCGCTGAATCCTTGAGGTGTTCCAACAGTTCCAGCACTCTTTCGCTGGAGTTGGATTCAGGGGTTTCTGTTCGCATCATCGTTTTGATGTCGAATTGCTCGAGGAACATCATATGTGCGTTCAGGTTCCGGTGATTGAGGTAATTCACCACACGGAAGATCGTGTGGATATTTCCTGCCGTTCCGCTTTCCAACCTGGAATACATTGTCTGAGACATGTTAAGATACCAGGCGATCTCCGTCTGGCTCATGCGGAGGATATCCTCCCGCACTTCTTGCATTCGTTTTCCAAATTCCTTGAGGTCCATAGATATCGATTTAAAACCCGGTCACCCAACTGCTTTTCGGCTATCACTTATTCCGCAGATCTTTGTCCATGCTGGAATATGAATTATTCATCAGCAGCATTGAAAGTTGATAATTTACGGAATGAGGTCGGTAAAAATACGGCTTCTATGCGTAATAATCAGATGTCAAGCGTATTTTTACGCAAATCCTCGGAAATGTGGACAACTCATCAAATTATCTGAATATCAGTGCTTGATGATATAAGAAGAACAGAATTGTGTGTCAGGCCGTTGCTGGGTCAAAGAGTAGTGGGAAAAATTGGCCGCTCATGGGCTGACCGGCAGGAATGGGTGGAACGCCTTCCAACAGCACTTCATTAACATTAGAAAGGGTGCCGTCTTTGAAGACGTTGATAACAACGCCCCTCCTGGGTCTGGAGCTCTTGTTTTCAAAGGAACCGTGCACCATCAGCGGATGGTGGAAGACAGCTTCGCCTGCTTTCAAGGGGCAGGCTACGGGTTTGAACTGCGCCTGCTGTTCGGGCGTCAGGAAATCGAACAGGCCGTTCATGTCGCCGGTCAGCACGGGCTTTTTCAGCAAACCCCATCGATGACTGCCGGGGATGTAATGCAGGCAGCCGTTCTCGGTCGATACGTCATCAAGTCCAAACCAGCAGGTCAGGTGCTGGATCGGGCCGGTCCTTGTCCAGTAAGAATAATCCTGATGCCAGGCCACAACGCCCCCGTTGAAGGGTGGCTTATAGAACAGCTGGTCGTGCCAGAAGCGCACGGCATGATCACCGAAAAGTTGACTGGCGGCCATTACAAAAGCTGGATTCCAGAGAATATCATGATAACCGGCCGTGATGCGCCAGGCACCGAGGGCGTGGAATACGACCTTGGACGGATCGGTGGATTCGTTGGAACTAAATTCGTAATAGAGGTGGTGGGCGGGGTGTTGTGGGTCCATGATCTCGACCAGTTCGCGTTGCAGGATGTCGATCTGTTCTTCGTCCAGCAGTTTGATATTTGGCAGATAGCCTTCGGATTCGAAAAAGTCCAGTTGTTCCCTGCTCAGGCGATATCGATCCCATTCGGCTTTGCTTGCAGGCTGACGGAAGATGTCGGAAACGGGTTTGGATAAGAGGGAAAGATCGGTCACGGACATGGCAATTCGTTTGATGATGAAGATAGGAAGTTAATGGATGCAGATTTTTTGAATGCCAGGTTTGTATTTCCCATAATCACTCGCTGAGCGGTTGTACGCATTTCGAAATCATCGGGGAGGCAATACATCTTAGACTCCAAAAAGATGATGGAATTGCACTCACACATGCAAGGAAGATCGTGGATCCCCGAAACAGGATCATTCATGGCTATGACTCGGTTTCTGATGAAGTCATTTGGGGTATTATAAACATCCATTTGCCAGTCTTAAAATCAGAAGCCTCATCTTTACTCAATAACTGAAGAACAACCCATGCATGACTTTTCTCTGCATGGATCAAAGTGGCGAAGCATTCGAACAGAACAATGGTCTTGCGTGTTTAGATCTGATGAAATTCATGTTAGCCATCTCCGCGTTGATCGCCATTGTTATACTCATTTCAGCTTTCACCATGCGTAAGCAGGAAAATGTTGAGGAACAGGCCTTTCAGATGGTCCATCGCGATGGGGAGCTGGAGATCCGTTTTTATCCGCCGGCCACGCTGGCTACGGTGCAGATGAAGGGAACCGAATATCGGGATGTCGCCAGTTCGGGATTCCGCAAGCTGGCCGGTTACATTTTCGGAGGGAACGACCGCGGGCAGAAGATCGCCATGACCGCGCCGGTGCATATGTCCATGGGGCCCGATGGTTCTTCCATGCAATTTGTCATGCCCGCCGGGATGGACAGTTCGAATCTGCCTGCCCCGAATGACGCGAATGTGAAAATTGAACTGAGCAAACCGTCGCATATGGCGGCGATCCGATTCAGTGGATATGCCAATGACGAGGCGATCCGGAAACAATCAGAAAAGCTGGAGATGCTCCTCAGATCGAAAGGCATCACCCAACTGGGTCCGGTAAAATATCTCGGATATGATGCGCCTTACAAGCTTGTGGGCCGTCGCAACGAGGTGGTGGCAGAGATCCGGTGGCCGACGACACCCTGACCCTAACAGGGATAGATCACATTATTCGAAGATCCGATAGACGGCGTAGGGCTCATCATCATGCCCTCTAATCTCAATGGAAACCTTTGGGGATGCCGCCTGCCAATCGATCTTGATGACCCCGTAATTCCGTTTGACAATGAGATGTCCCACCCGATCCGGATTTCCTTCGGTACGGATTGCCGGCCAGGTGTGGGTCAGGCCGCTGGAGGTGATATCGTAAAGCGGTTCCTTCATAAATGGCTTTTGCACGCGGGAACATTCTGCGATGTGACGATCACCGCTGATGATGAACACGCGCGCCGCATCCGATGCAGCGATCAGCCGGTAAAGCCTTTCCTGCGCATCGGGGAAGTTCGCCCATTTCTCAAAGCGGTGCCCGGCAGCAATGACTTGTATGCTTGAATTGATGATGTGCACTGCTGCCGTTGACCCGCGGAGTTCCTGTTCCAGCCAGGTCCACTGCTCATCGCCCAGGATATCAAGACCGGGAGCAGGGAGGTTGCGGCGCTCGATCTTTCCGGTGGCGGTATCGCGATAGAGCTCCTGTCGGAGGCTGTCGCGAAAATAACGGGTATCCAGATTGATCACCTTCACCTGCCGACCAACATGGCCGAAGATCCTACTGTGATAGGCGCCCGTTCTGCGTCTGGCCGGGTCATCCTTGGGAAGACCGAGAAAGTCAAATAGGACATCCCGACTCTCCGCACGTTTGGCATATTCCTTTCCCCCGTCGTTCAGGCCGTAGTCGTGATCGTCGTAAGTGCCGGTGATAGCAGCTGTCTCCGTTAACTTGCGATAGCCCGGTTGTGCCAGCTGCCGGGCATACTTCGCCCGGAGTGTGTCCATGTCGTAGGTATCGCCATACACATTGTCTCCGCCCCAGATCCAGAGTTGGGGATGCTGTTCCAGGATCCGATCCCAAAGTTTGGGGGCATAGTCCTGATGATCGCAGGAGCCGAAGGCGATGGTGGTCAGCGGGCTCTGTGCCCAGGAGACCAGGGGTAAAGAGATCAGCAAAGAGGATCGAAGGAGCTGAAGTGTCAGTGATCGGACGATGGGTTGAAGCATGTCGCGGATATAATCGTGAACAATTGACCGGTTAGCCGTCGAAACTAAACCTTTTGGGCTTATTTTAGAGCCTGACCGCTCAATGTCTATGCAGATGCCCCTCAACCGCTTCCAGAATTTCAGATCCCACATATCCATTGGTGTGCTGACGATGCTTTTCATTGCATCCTGTCGTAAGGCAGACCTGCCCGCACCTCAACCTCCGGCTCCGCCCGTACCGCCGACCGTGAACATCACACCGCCGGCAGACCTGGGATTTTACATCGTCGGATATGTGCCAT
>CAJBZC010000311.1 GCA_903959965.1 uncultured bacterium | reverse complement strand
GTGAAACCAGCAAAGGCAGCCTGGTGACGATGGATATGATGGGGAACGCACAACTTCAGGCACCGCCTTCGCTTCGTTTCCAACTCTGGCAGGATACAATTAACTACGATGGTGCCGTTGCTTATTTTCATCCCGGTGCTTCCAGATCCATTGATAAACTGGATGGTACCAAGATGTTGAACGGTTCGGATAATCTGGGATTGCGTCGTGATGGCAAGACCCTCGTTTTCGAACACCATCCCGAACTAACGGCCACGGATACCCTGTTTTTACATCTCAGTCAGATGCGTCAGCTTCCTTACCGGATGCGCATTGAAGCGGAAGGCTTGAAACTCCCGACGGGCATGGATGCACGTCTGATCGACAGATCGTCCGGAAAGGAGACCATGATCGATCTGAAGGTACCTCTGGACATTGATTTTACGGTGGGTGCAGACAGTGCCAGCAGCGGAGGACGGTTCATGGTGGTATTCTACGCCAGATCAGGTGCCGGTGTGCAAACCCCCGAACCCGGAAACACCGGTGTGTTGAAGGTGTTCCCGAATCCGGTGGCGGGCAGTTCCGTGGTATCTGTATCACTGGATGCGACGAAGGCGCCCTGGAACCTTCGGTTGGTAGATCTGCTCGGGCGGGATGTCTGGCAACAGACGGGGGTAACCTCCGCTCGGGTAGAGATCCCGGTGTCTGGTCTTGGTAAAGGCATGTATCATTTGGTAGCGATCGATGCCTCCGGTAATCGCACGGTGTCGGATATTGTCAAGCAATGATGAAAGACATCAGCCGAACATCACGTTTTAAAAAATCAATTATGCTCCGCACATTTCGCATAGGCTTACATGTCACCATACTGGTTGTCTTCATGTTCATTTCCATGGGCGTCTTTGCCCAGGACCCTGAAGATCCATCCTCAAACGATCCTGCCGTCCCACTTGACGGGGGCATCAGCCTCCTCCTGGCTGCCGGTGCCGCATTGGGAGGTCGGCAACTCTTCAAGAAAACCCGTGAAGGTAAGGACTGATCCGTAAGCTCCTTGTCTTCTGATGCGCACAGCCGTATGCATCCTGTGCGCCTAGTCCCGGTGAAACATCGTCCAGCGACCTTGTTTCCCGGGTTCATTCTTTTGATGGGCGAAGCGAACAACCAATGCATTCATTGTTTGTTAGAAAGCCATGTCTTCCTCTCTTGATATTGCCCCACTGCTCGAAGTGTCCGGATTGACCAAGACCTATGGATCCTTCAAGGCTGTTGATGATCTGTCGTTTTCTGTTTTTCCCGGAGATGTGTTTGGATTCCTGGGACAGAATGGTGCGGGGAAATCAACCACCATTCGGATGTTGCTGACGCTCATCAGACCCAATGCCGGACAGATCCGGGTCTTCGGGATGGATCTGCAGCAGCATCGCCGGGAAGTTTTGTCACGCGTGGGTGCAGTGATCGAAAAGCCCGATCTGTATGGATACCTCACCGGACAGGAAAATCTATCTCTTTTTGCCCGAATGAGTGGTAAGGGCATCACTAAAGCACGCATTCAGGAGACCCTGGAGCTTGTGGGATTGCAAAAGCGGGCAGGTGACCGGGTGAAAACCTATTCCCAGGGCATGAAGCAGCGGCTGGGGATTGCCTGTGCGCTGGTGCATGACCCGGACCTGATCATCCTCGATGAACCTACGAACGGACTGGACCCGCAGGGCATTGCTGATATCAGGAATCTGGTGTTATCGCTCAGCCGGGAGCAGGGCAAGACCTTCCTTATTTCTTCGCATTTGCTGGCGGAAATAGAACTCATGGCCAACCGGATGCTGATCATCGACCGCGGTCGGAAGATCGTGGAGGGCAGCGTCCGCGAGCTGGTGGATCCGCAGGATCGGGAATTGCAGGTGGAAACATTGGATGATGCCCATGCGTTGGAATGCATTTCTCATACGCCCTGGGCGGGCCAACTGATGCATGATCGACTGCCGCAGGTGGTACTCAGCATGTCGCATGCAGAGATCCCAGCACTCGTCGATGCCCTCGTTGGCCAGGGAGTACGAATCCTTGCCCTGCGGCCCGTCAATCGTCTGGAAGCCTATTTTCTCTCACTCACCCACGCCTGAACCCAATGATCACCCTCATACGTATCGAACTTTTCAAGATCTTCCGCAAGCCGCGGACGTATATCGCCTTTGGGGCGGTCGCTTCCATCATCTGGTTGATCCAGCTGGGCTTTTGGGCCGACGGGGAGTCTTATATCAACTTCGGGATGGCGGCCCTTTCAGAGACGTTCGATGTACAAGGCCGCGTACTGAATGGCTACCTGCTGGCCTACATCATCCTGCAAACATTGCTGGTGCATGTTCCCCTCCTGATTGCGCTGGTGTCCGGCGATATGATCTCCGGAGAGGCAAATATGGGAACACTTAGACTGCTGGCCAGCCGGCCGGTGAGTCGTACGCAGATCATCTTGTCGAAGTTCCTGGCCTCCTCCGTGTACACACTGGCGCTGCTGGTCTGGATGGCGGTTTGGACCCTGTTCTTTTCATTGTTCATCTTCGGGGCAGATGACATGATCATTATGAAAAGTGAGGTGGTGACCCAGATCTCAGCAGCGGATGCTGCGTGGAGGTATGTGGCCGCCTTCGGCTTCGCCGCATTGGCGATGGTGACAGTCTCGGCGCTGGCTTTCCTTTTGAGCATCTTCGCAGAGAACTCTATCGGTCCGATCATGGCCACGATGAGCATCATCATTCTCTTCACGATCCTTAATTCACTGAACCTTCCGATCTATCAGGATATCAAACCGTATTTGTTCACGACCCACATGTTGGGCTGGAAGGGGTTCTTTGACGTGGCGGTGAATGCCTCCAACGAGCAGATCCCCGGATCGGTGGAGAACCTGCCGGCGGTGATGCGGTCGGCGGGGATGTTATTGTTGCATGTTATTCTTTTTCTGGGCGCTTCGCTTTATGTGTTTCGGCGGAAGGATATTCTGTCTTAAAGGAATAAGCCAAGAAATATCATATCATTTCGGATAGTTCCCTGGTGATTAACATCAGGTTATTATGTATTTATTTGATTGGATCAATAAAGTGTATTCATATTTATTTTATCCATACTTCATGCTCTGTTGATCAAGCTGACTTACAGAGCGAACAGTTATCTGTTTCCATGATATAATTGAATTTGTACAGTCATGAAATCACATAAAACAGAGCAGTAAAACACATCGGTTTTTCAGAAAAGAACACTCAGATCTTGATCATTGGACAGGTTTAGTGCTTTTGATACATGGGAACTTTGTAAAAAAGCAAACCATGTCCGATCCGCGCAGTGACCGCATTTTTAAACAGATCTTTCATCACCATCCGTCTGCGCTGATTCATTTACTCAACACATTCCTACCCTTGCAGGATCCCATCGAAACGATCGAATATCTGCCCTCAGAATTGCAGGCGGAGATAGATGGGCTCAAGATGTCGATCGTCGATGTTCGTTGCCGGGATCGAAAGGGGCGTCATTTCATTGTTGAAATGCAGATCCGAAAAACAGCTGATTTCGAACAGCGGGTGATGTTGAATGCTTACAGATTGTACACGAGGCAGATGAAACCTGGCGGCAATATCGAAGATCTGTATCCTGTCTATGCGCTTTGTCTGCTCGATCATATTCTTTTTGATGATCATCCAAATTGGATCCATCATGTCCAACCCATGACAGGAGGTTCACCGCAGGTTGCCATCAAAGGGGTAACAATGACATTTGTTGAGATCAGAAAGTGGGAGAAATTGGCCAGAATGAGTACTTTCGGTATTGAGAAACACGAGGATGCGTGGATGTTATTTTTCACCCAACCTGAAAAAGTTATGGAAGTCCTGAAACCAGAACAACGCGCGGAACTGGATGGTCTTATAGCAGCTGTGAATGCATGGGATTTGAGCACCTATACTGAACATGAGCTGTTAATCATGGAACATCGGATGGATCGGATGCTGTCACACAAAATGGTCGTGGAAAGCATGTTGGACGATGCGATGAAAGGGGGCACGGAGAAAGTCTTTAATCTTGGAATAGAGGTTGGATTTGGCGACGGCATGGATAAGGGTATAAAGAGAGGTATGGCCAAAATGTTATTGATCTTATCATACCTTAAGGAACATCCTGAAACGCCGGACATCGAACTCATTCATCGTTTTCAGTTGACACCAGGTGCCATTTTTGAAATTAGAAATTATATCGCCTGATCAATTTGGACGTAAGCTTATCCGGGATCATTAAAATGGAAATATCCACAATATCTCAAAAAAAACTCCTGAGACCGGGAACTCATCCCGACTCAGGAGTTTTACATTATTCAGATCATTGATCAGACGTACTTCGTCACACCCGGTACGGCTACCTTGTAGAACCCATCAGGGCCGGGCAGTACAGGAGGAGCTGCGGCGAAGTCATAGACTGCCGGTTGAAGATTGATACCGGAATTCAGCGCCTTCTCCATCGGGATCACCTGTCCGGAATAGGTGGCCATGCGTCCGAGGATGGAGGTCATGGAACTCATTGCACCATTCTCCGCATCGGCGAACTTGTATTCTCCTTTGGCGATGGCGGCGAAGAGTTCATCATGTTCAGACTGATAAGGATTGTTCTCTCCTTTCTTATCGAACTGATAGAGCACCTTGCCCTTGTGGTCGACGATGTTGGCCTTGCCGCAATGGATGCGTCCCTTGGTGCCCATGAACTGTTCGTCAACGCGGGCCGAAGTGCCTTTGATATGGCGGCACTGGCTGTTCAGAATGGATCCGTCAGCGTATTCAAACTCCACGAAGTGGTGGTCGAAGATCTCTCCGTGATCCTTACCCTTCCGGACTTCCCGGCCGCCCATGCCCTGGGCCTTGACGGGGTATCCGCCCTTGAACCAGTTGATGACGTCGATATTATGGATGTGCTGTTCGGTGATATGATCGCCACAAAGCCAAACGAAATAGTACCAGTTGCGCATCTGGTATTCCATCTCGGTTTGTTCGGGCTTGCGTTTGTTGACCCATACGCCGTCGTTGTTCCACCAGGCCTGGGCGGAGGTGATGTCTCCGATCAGATCCTTGCGCTTGAACAGTTCGCGATATGAATTTTGATAATGGCGCTGGAGGCCAACCACCACGTTGAGTTTTTTCTTCTTAGCTTCTGCTGCTGCGGCCAGGACACGCTGCACACCGGCAGGATCGGTGGCCACCGGCTTTTCCATGAAGATGTGCTTGTTTTGCTTAACGGCTTCTTCGAAGTGGATGGGTCGGAAACCCGGAGGCGTCGAGAGAATGACCACATCTGCCAGTGGGATGGCCTTCAGGTAGGCATCGAACCCGACGAACTTGCGATCTTCTGGGACGTCCACTCTGCTTTTGATGCTCTTGCCTTTCTCAGAGTTCTCTTCATTGGTGAGTGCCTTGTAGCAACCGTCAATGCGGTCGCGAAAAGCGTCAGCCATTGCCACGAGTTTCACATTTTGCGTGGTTGACAGGGCCTGCAATGCCGCGCCCGTTCCGCGTCCGCCGCAACCGATCAGTGCCACCTTGATGGTGTCGTCCGCACCTGAAAAGTAATTGGCGTTTGTCATCAGAGGGGCCGCCATGATGCCGCCGGCAAGCAGGCCACTCTGACGCACGAAATCCCTGCGCGAAGTGCCTTTTGAATCGTTG
>CAJBZC010000310.1 GCA_903959965.1 uncultured bacterium | reverse complement strand
GATCTGCGATATCGATGAAAAGATGCTGGCCCGGACCAGGGAGATCCTGTCAAAGTCGACAACCCAGAAACCTCGTGAATATGTATCAGGTCCCGAGGCCTGGCGCGACCTGCTGGCGAAGGAACGCCCGGATGCCGTGGTCATCTCGACGCCCTGGGAATGGCACACGCCGATGATCATTGGATCGCTGGAGGCTGGCGTGAAATATGTTGGTACGGAAGTGGTGCTGGGCATCACGCTGGAAGATCACTGGAAGGTGGTGCGGGCGGCGGAACGATATGCCGGTCATGTGATGATGCTCGAGAATGTATGTTACCGCCGGGATGTGATGGCGGTGCTGAACATGGTTCGACAGGGATTATTCGGTGAACTCGTACATCTTCAGGGTGGTTATCAGCATGATCTGCGTCCGGTGAAATTCAATGATGGCA
Organism: uncultured bacterium; assembly: GCA_903959965.1. Taxonomy (GTDB): domain Bacteria; phylum Bacteroidota; class Bacteroidia; order Chitinophagales; family Chitinophagaceae; genus Pollutibacter. The sequence goes on along the minus strand of CAJBZC010000310.1, from coordinate 4,345 downwards.
AGGCGGTGCGCGGACCCGGCGTTGAATTTGGGGATCAAGCATTTTCGGAGGCACGCTGGCGGACGCAGCATTCCGTCACGCGTAACGGAGACCTGTATCCCACGCACGGATTGGGCCCCATCGCCCATTGGATCAACATCAACCGGGGCAATCGATTCACGAAGTTGTCATCTTTCGCATCCAAGGCGCGTGGTCTGCATGACTGGATCGAGGAAAAAGGGGGGAAGGATCACCCCAATGCTTCGGTGGTGTTCAAGCTCGGCGATATCGTCACCACACAGATTGAGTGCGCCAACGGGGAGACGATCTTATTGCAACATGACACGAATCTGCCTCGTCCGTATTCGCTCGGGTTCCGGGTGCAGGGGACGAAAGGCCTATGGATGGATGTCAGCAAAGGGGTGTACATTGAGGGTCGTTCCAAGACGCATGATCAGTGGGATGACCAGGCGGCCTGGTTCGATCGATATGACCACCCGTTATGGAAGCGTTGGGCGTCGGAAGCTTCCGGGGCAGGGCATGGTGGGATGGATTTCTTCGTAATGCATGCCTTTGTGGAGTCTGCACGCCGGGGGCTAGCCACGCCGATGGATGTCTATGATGCAGCGGCCTGGAGTGCGGTGACGCCGTTGAGTGAGGCCTCGATCCGGAAGGGCGGAAGGCCGGTGGATTTCCCCGATTTCACGCGGGGGGGCTGGAAGGATCGAGTGCCGGTGTTTGCCTTGGATGATACGTTCTAAGGAAGTGATGAGATTGTAGGATACAGAATCCGGCGGCCACATATCTTTACATATTCAATTGCTCAAAAGGGTTGGACAATATCTCAGATATCGACCTTCGCAGGTGCCTGGAAAGATTGGCAGCGGATGATGCGGAAGCATTTTCCGATCTCTATACCCTTTACTGGGAACGCCTGTTCTCCATTGCCTTTCATCGCCTGGCAGACCGAGCCGAAGCGGAGGATGTGGTGCATGATGTGTTCATGTCGCTTTGGACGCATCGACACCTAAAGGACATATCAGACCTTGACCGATACCTCGCCGTTGCCGTCAAATATGCTGTATTGGCCCGCATCCGGAATCAACGGAAACGTTCTCTGCTCTTGCAGGGCTTTGGGTTGCCTGCGCCCTCATCTAATGATGGCAGTGAGAAACTTGACCAAAAACTCCTGATCGAGCGCCTGCAGGGAGAGGTGGAGCGCCTCCCGGATCGTTGTCGGCTCATCTTCAAATACAGCCGCGAAGCCGGGATGCCGGTGCGGGAGATCGCGGAAGTGTTGCATATTTCTCCGCGGACCGTCGAGCATCAGTTGTCGAAGGCCCTCCGCCGCCTGCGTTTTGCCATGCGCAGTTTCCTTTCAATTTTTCTGTGATTTCTTTTATTCCGATAGGTGTATCTCCCCGTTCGGGATACTTAAAAATATCATTATGCCCATTCCATCCCATATCAAAAGGATCGTCGACCGGTATTTGTCTGGCGAGGCCACGCCGGAAGAGCGTGCCATCCTCGACGAATGGTATCGATCATTTGACGACCGATTCGTTGAAGTGCACGCTGATGTTGATGATAGTCTGGAGCAATTGCGGAATCGGATGCATCTCCGATTGGTAGAGGCATTGAACAGTGAGGATGTGGTTCCGATGTCCGCACGCCGATTCTCTTGGATCCGGGCGGCGGCTGCCCTGCTGTTACTTGCAGGACTGGGCCTGGGCATTCGGATGATCTGGTTTGGTGTTGATACGGATGCCGTACCGCCGAAGATCGTCCATGCGGATGAACGACCATTGACACCAGGGACTGACCGGGCCTGGCTGCGGCTGGCGGATGGGTCGGTGGTGTATCTCGACAGCACGGCACCGGGATTGCTGGCCAGTGAGGCCGGCATGCGGCTGGAGAAAAAGGCGGATGGCAGCATCGTTTATGTATCCGGACAGGGGATCTCAGTGCAGTCGGGTACGATGGTCTTCCATGAGATCAGTACGCCACGAGGCGGGCAATACCAGGTGATCCTGTCAGACGGTACGCATGTGTGGCTGAATGCGGAAACCACCCTTCGTTTTCCGGTGGTGTTTAGTGGGGCGGATCGCCACGTAGACCTTTCGGGAGAAGCATATTTTGAAGTGGCCAAAGATCAGCGTCGTCCCTTTCGGGTGATGACGGCCGGCAGTCTGGTGGAAGTATTTGGCACACATTTCAACGTGAACGCTTATGCAGATGAAGCTGCAGTGCGTACCACGCTGCTGGAGGGGCGCGTCGGTGTGCGTCCGTCATCTGGAGCTTCCGGCCATACCCTCCGGATGCTTTCTCCCGGACAGCAGGCATCCGTGAAACCTGACGGAACGGTGCGGGTGGAGGAGCAGGCGGATACGGAAGAGGCCATCGCCTGGAAGAACGGTCGCTTTCATTTCAACAGTGCCGATATCCGGGCGATTATGCGGCAGATTGCGCGGTGGTATGACGCGGAGGTCGTCTTCGAAGGGAATCCTGAGCTCCATTTTACGGGTCAAATCACCCGTCGGGATGAAGTTTCCAGGGTTCTACAGATGATGGAGATGACCGGAGAAGTGCGTTTCCGGATCGAGGGCCGCAAGATCATCGTGTACAAATAATATACAAAAAAAGTGTGATATAAACAAATAAATCGATCACGACATGTATCCATCTCCATCTCCCGGTCGAACAGTGACCGGGCAAGCGAAAGACAAGCGGCACGTAAGGGTCATGAAGCTCACGGCATTACTCCTGCTGGCGACCTGCCTTCAGGTGGGGGCCACAGGCTATGCCCAGAAGGTATCCCTGCGGGCAAATGACATGAGTCTGGAGCAGCTGTTCGGGCAACTGCGTCGCCAGACGGGTTTTCAGTTTTTGTATGCCGATGAGGCGTTGAAGACGGCCCGGCCGGTGTCCATTTCCGTCAGGAATGCTGATCTGAGCGAGGTGCTGGCGGATTGTTTCCGCGACCAGCCACTTACCTATACGATCTCTGACCGTACGATCATCGTCAAGCGCCGTCAGGCCATCCCCATGGCGGAGGCGGTGAAGACGGAGGCCGTGGCAGATGAGAAGCTCGCGATTGATGTGCGGGGTACCGTTACCGATGCCGGCGGCCAGCCTTTGCCGGGCGTTTCCATCAGTGTAAAGGGATCAGCGCAAGGGACGACATCCGATGCTTCTGGTACTTATCGCCTGTCGGTGCCGGATGATGCCATCCTGGTTTTTTCTTATGTCGGATTTGTCACGGTGGAACAACGGGTACAGGGCCGTTCGATCATTGATGTCTCACTCGCACCTTCTCAAAGAAAGATCGACGAAGTGGTGGTCGTTGGATTCGGCACCCAGCGTCGCCGGGATCTGACGGGATCCGTGAGTTCGGTGAAGGGAGAGGAGATCGAAGGAATGCCGGCGACCAACCCCATCGCGTCGCTGCAGGGCAAGGTGCCGGGACTTACCATCTCCAACACCGGTCGGGCAGGTGCGGCGCCTGTGGTACGCATCCGCGGAGTGAACAGCACCAACAGTGCCGGTCCGGTGTACGTGGTCGATGGCATCCTGCATGATAATATCGACTTCCTGAATCCTGCGGATATCGAGTCGATCGATGTCCTTCGGGATCCATCTTCGATCGCCATTTATGGTTTGCGCGGAGCGAATGGTGTCATCGCCATCACTTCGAAGAAGGCTGCGAGGGGACAGACGCGGATCAATCTGCAGACCTCCTATGGTGTGCAGACCGTTCAGGATCGCATTGCACTCACCGATGCCGATGGGTTCCGTAAGTTATACAATGCTCAGCTGGCCAACCTGGGCGCTGCTGCTTTCGATTATACAAATTACACGGCGAATACGAACTGGCAGGACCTGGTCCTTCAGGATGCCGGATTTTCTAACAACAACCTGAGCATCTCGAATAACGCCGAGAAATCCACGACATATATCAATCTCGGCTATACGGATCAGGAGGGCGTGCTGAAGAATGATCGTTTCCAACGTTACATTCTTCGTTTGAACCAGGAGATCCGGTTCAGTCCGAATGTAAAGGTGGGTGCTGATATCACAGGATATCACTCCCGCAACAACCCTCCGGCTGCCTCGATCACCAACGGTTTGTGGGCGGCGCCCATCGTACCGATCCAGTATGCGAAGGATACTTTCTATAGCATGCCTTCCTTCCAGCGGGCGCAGGTTGGCAATCCCATGGCGGCACTAAATCGCGGTGATGGCAACACGGTTGACCGGGGATATCGTCTGGTGGGAAGCCTCTTTGCGGAGATCAAGTTCCTGAAGCATTTCACCTGGAAGTCGACCGTTTACGGAGACATGGCTTTCAACACAGGCAGAAGTTATT
>CAJBZC010000309.1 GCA_903959965.1 uncultured bacterium | reverse complement strand
CATCCCAGTTATTCGACCGTAGTTGAAAAGTTCGTTCTAGATGGCCCGCATCCCGTAGTAGTTGAATCGTTCCCACATTTCGGTGGCGAAGAGTACATAGAGGCCTTTGGGGTGGCCCTGGCTTTTGATGTCGCTCATACAGCGTTTTTTGATCGTTGGGTTTGGTGACTTGAGGCTTGTAAAATAAGCAATATTGTCGGCGCAAGGTCATTTGTGTGCATCAATTGCATTGAATCCGTTTTCACGGTGGTATCTTTGCATAAGAGATGGATTTCATGGCCCCCTGTGAACATCTCAGTGTACACATCATCCTTCCGACATGAATATTTTGTTACTTGGTTCCGGTGGTCGAGAACATGCCTTGGCCTGGAAGATACGTCAGAGTCCTTTTTGTGAGCGGTTGTTCATAGCGCCCGGCAATGCTGGTACTGCATTGGAAGGAGAGAACGTATCTCTTGACATGCTGGATTTCCCGGAGGTTGGCAGGTTTTGTCTGACCCATGAAGTGGGGATGGTGGTAGTCGGACCGGAGGAGCCGCTGGTGCGGGGCATCCGGGATCATTTTACAGGTGATGCTGCGCTGCATGGAATCATGCTGATTGGTCCATCTGCCGCCGCCGCACAATTGGAAGGGAGCAAGGCCTTCGCCAAGGCCTTTATGATGCGGCACGGGATACCCACGGCGGGTTATCGTGAGTTTGACATTGACTCTTATGCGGAGGGAGTGGCCTATATTCAGTCGCATCCGCTTCCGGTGGTGTTGAAGGCCGATGGTTTGGCTGCGGGAAAGGGAGTAGTGATCGCCCATAGCCACATCGAAGCGATCGCAGAGTTTGAACTCATGATCCAGTATTCCAAGTTCGGTGAGGCCAGTAGACGCGTCGTTGTGGAGGAATTCCTGACGGGGATTGAACTGAGTGTGTTCGTACTCACCGATGGAAAGTCATATGTCGCACTGCCTGAAGCCAAGGACTACAAGCGCATTGGAGAAGGGGATACGGGATTGAATACGGGTGGCATGGGTGCGGTGAGTCCGGTACCGTTTGCCGATGACGACTTCATGGAGAAAGCGCGCATCCGGATCATCGAGCCGACGGTTCGGGGCATAGAGGCGGAGGGTTTGGACTACCATGGGTTCATTTTTATCGGTTTGATCAAGGTGGATGGTGATCCATATGTCATCGAATACAACTGCAGGATGGGTGATCCTGAGACGGAGGTAGTGATGCCGAGGTTGAAGAATGATCTGGTGGAGCTGTTCCGCTCGGTGGCAGAGGGCACATTGTCGGAGCAGCGCATCGAGACGGACTCGCGTTCTGTCGCCACCGTGATGCTTGTCAGCGGTGGTTATCCCGGTTCCTATGCCAAGGGTATGGAGATCGATGGGCTGGATATCCTGAAAGAGGATGATGTGCTGGTTTTTCATGCAGGTACCATGGCTGACGGAGAGCGGGTGCTGACCAATGGCGGCCGGGTGCTGGCGGTGAGTTCCTATGGGCTGGATATTCCGGCCGCGGTTCGCCGATCCCTGAATATCACGGAATTCATCCATTTCGAAGGGATGTACTATCGTCGTGACATCGGTTATGAGTTCAAATCATAGGTTTGGCCGACTGCACGAAATGCGAGGGCTTGAATTTCAGCATCTAATGGGTACTATTTGAACTATTTTTTACCCGATATATCAGATTAATTAGCGAATTTTGTGTCTTTACGTACCTAACATCAATCAGCGGTCAACCACATGGGGCTCTTCAACTTTTTTACACAGAACGTAGCGATCGACTTAGGCACGGCCAACACCCTGATCATCCATAACGATGAGATCGTGGTGAATGAGCCATCCATTGTTGCGCTTGACCGTAACAATCCCAAGACCCTATTAGCGGTGGGTAAGAAGGCGCTCATGATGCACGAAAAGACGCATGAGAGTATCCGGACGGTGCGGCCACTGAAAGACGGTGTGATCGCCGATTTCAATGCGGCGGAATTGATGATCCGGGAGTTGATCAAGATGATCTATCCCAAGAAACCTTTGTTTACCCCCAGCTGGCGGATGATGATCTGCATTCCTTCAAGCATCACAGAGGTGGAGAAGCGTGCTGTGCGTGACAGCGCCGAGCAGGCGGGCGCCAAGGAAGTTTATCTCTTGCACGAGCCGATGGCGGCTGCCCTGGGTATCGGTATAGATGTAGGTGAGCCGGTGGGTAACATGATCATCGACATTGGCGGTGGAACGACAGGTATTACGGTTATCGCTTTGGCTGGTATTGTTTGTGATCAGTCCATCCGGATTGCGGGTGACGAATTTACGGCCGACATCATGGAGGCTCTGCGTCGTTATCATAGCCTGCTGATCGGTGAACGTACGGCCGAGCAGATCAAGATCACCGTCGGTTCCGCGATCAAGGACCTGGAAAACCCGCCAGATGATATGCCGGTGAATGGTCGTGACCTGGTAACGGGTATTCCCAAACAGATCATGGTGAGTTATCAGGAGATTGCGGAAGCGCTGGACAAGTCGATCTTCAAGATAGAGGAAGCCATTCTGAAGGCGTTGGAAACAACGCCGCCTGAGTTGGCCTCCGACATTTACAAGCGTGGCTTATATCTTACGGGAGGTGGTGCCTTGCTTAAGGGACTGGATAAGCGGTTGAGCCAGAAGATCAAGTTGCCGGTGCATGTGGCTGACGATCCGTTGAAAAGCGTTGTCCGCGGAACGGGTATTGCATTGCAGAACTATCAGCGTTATCCCTTCATCATGCGCTGATCGATCTAAAAAGTTACGCAAGGCAGCGTCTTCAAAGCCATCGGGTCGTGTGCCCGGTTGTCCTTTGTACTGTTTGAAGGTCTCATGAGGAACATTCTTCTTTTCATCAGCAGGTATTCGCATCTGGTCGTGCTGCTCTTCCTCCAGGGCCTGTCCCTTCATCTGCTATTCCGCTACAATCGTTTTCACGAGGCTGTCTTTTCCAATGGTTTCAATGAGTTGACGGGCAAGGTTCGTGAGGGTTACAGTGGTATTGAAACATTTTTTTCGCTGCGAAGGGAGAATGATTTGCTCCGCGAGGAGAATGCCCATCTTCGCAATCAGTTGAAGGAGGATTATGCCTGGCCTGATTCCAGCAACAAGCTGATGAACGATACCTTGCGGATCGATACAATGGTGCAGTACCGCAAGTTTGTGTATATGCCATCACGAGTGATCGGCAATACGCTGAATTCGGAACGCAACCACATCATGTTACATCGCGGGCTGAAGCAGGGTGTGCAGGTGGGTATGGCCGTTACCAGTCCCTCCGGCGTGTTGGGCACCGTGATCGGTGTAAGCGACAACATGTCCGTTGTCATGAGTTTGTTGCATGCCCAGACGAGGATCGTGGCCGTTTTGAGGCGTGGTGGGGGATACGGCGAGGTGTCATGGGACGGCGTTGATCCGCGTTATGTTCAACTGACCAAGATCCCCCGAACCACGGAGGTTAAGAAGGGCGATACCGTGGTGACCAGTCAGTATTCTGACAAATATCCTCCGGGTCAGTTGGTTGGTTTCGTGGAGCATATTTCGGAGGACCCCCAGTCGGGCACATTCAACCTGGTGCTGCGTACGGCCGTGGATTTCAGGAATGTACATCATGCCTATGTGATCAGAAATCTTCAGCAGGGGGAAATGGATGCATTGCTTAACAGCATAAAGGAGCCGAATGACTGATCTGCTTAAAAATATCCTTCGCTGTTGCCTGTTCATCTTTGTACAGGTTTTCCTGTTGACCGAGATCCCGCCGTTGCATCGATATGTCTCCCCACATTTGTATTATCTTTTCATACTTTGGCTGCCTTTCCGGACTCCGCGCATTGCTTTGCTATTCATTGCCTTTTTTTACGGGCTCGTCATAGACGCATTCCTGCACACGCCGGGTCTGCATGCTGCGGCTTGTACCCTGATTGCGTATGTGAGGCCATTTATCATTGCAGTCCTTTTGCCAAAAGAAGTCGGAGAGTCGGGTTATCCGGAACCTTCTTATAAGAGCATGGGGATTATTCCTTATGTTACGTACATCATGCTCCTGACTTTTTTTCATCATTTTTATCTGATCTTGCTGGAATGGTTGCAACTGGGTGGATTCCTGCTATTCATAGGAAAGGTGCTGGCAAGTTCGGGCGTCAGTTTATTGCTGGTGCTGATCACTGAACTGGTTTTTTCCAGAAAGTCGAATTATCGAACCAATATGGCATGATTTCATCAACTACCATCTGATTCCGATTTCTTTCTGACATTTACCCTAATATGCCGTTGTATCATCAATCAAGACAGACTGTGATCCAGGCCATTTTCCTGGTTGTTTTTGTCATTTTGATGGTTCGGCTGTTTGTACTTCAGATGCTGTCCCCGCAATATCAGATGCAGGCGATGGACAATGCCGTATACAGGAGTATTGTGTATCCTGACCGGGGTATCATTTTTGACCGGGAGGGAAAGCCGATCCTGGAGAACACACTCACCCGGGAACTGATGATTCTGCCGAATCAGTTGAAGAGGGTAGATACGGCGGGTTTGCTGTCGATCCTGGGGATTGATACGGCCGAATTTCGTCAGCGTTTGGTGGCGGCCATTGTTAAGAACGGGAGGTATCGGCCTTCGGTCTTCGAGCCTTCCCTTACGATCGAGAAATTTGTAAAACTCCAGGAGAGCATGTTCAGGTTTGAGCCTGGTTTTTTCCTGCAGGAGCGTCCGATACGCACTTATCCATACAGAGCAGCAGCTCACATCCTTGGATATATTGGTGAGGTTGACAGCACGATCCTTCGGCGGACTAATTTTTTCTATCAGATGGGGGACTACATGGGCCTGTCTGGACTCGAGCGCTATTATGAATCCGTTTTGATGGGACAGCGTGGCGTGAGTTATCAATTGAAGGATAATCGTAACAGGATAGTTGGTGCCTTTGAAAACGGAAAATACGATACGACCGCCAAGGCGGGGCGGAATCTGCGCACGTATCTGGATATGGAAGTCCAGATGATGGCGGAGCGGTTTTTTGCGAACAAACTGGGTGCGGTGGTGGCTATCGAACCATCCACTGGTGGCATCATAGCAATGGCCAGTGGTCCCACTTATGACCCCAATCAACTCACGGGTCCGCAACGTCGCCGGAATTTTTCCTGGTTGCTTTCTGATACGGCACGTCCGTTATTCAACCGGGCGATCAAGGGGCAGTATCCTCCCGGATCAACTGTTAAGCCGATGGGAGCCTTGATTGCATTGGATCAGGGTGTAATCACCCCTGAGTATGGTTATGGATGCGGAGGGGCCTATGTGGCATGTGGCCGGCCGATCCGTTGTTCTCATGCGGGTGGTGGACATGCGGCAAATCTGCGCAATGCATTGGCGAATTCCTGCAATTCCTATTTCTGTCATATTTACCGGATGTCTGTTGATAAGGGCGAGTATGGCGGGGTGATGAACGGTTATGTTCGCTGGCAGCAGTATGCCAATTCATTCGGGATGGGCGTTCGACTGGGGTTGGATCTGCCGAGCGAGGATAAGGGATTCATTGCGGATACCGGTTTCTATAACCGGATGTACCGGGGTGTTTGGAATTCCTGCAACAACGTATTCCTGGGCATCGGTCAGGGTGAGATGACGGCCACACCCTTACAGATGGCCAATTTAATGTGCATCATTGCGAACAAGGGATACTTTTATACGCCTCATTTTGTGGAGAGGATCGATGGCCAGGGGGTGGAGGACACCATTCAGCGGCGATTCAAGTTGAAACATGAAGTAACTAAAATTCCCAGGGAGGCCTATGAGGCCGTGCAACTGGGCATGCAGGATGTCGTGGATCATGGAACGGCCTGGGTGGCAAGAATTGATGGCATAACGATGGCAGCGAAAACGGGTACGGCTGAGAATTATGGCATCATCAATGGTAAGCGGGAGAAATTGCAGGATCACTCCTGGTTTGTGTGTTTCGCTCCACGGGAGAATCCGAAAATCGCGGTTGCAGTCGTTGTTGAGAATGCAGGTTTCGGGGCGACCTGGGCAGGTCCGATTGCCTCTCTGATCGTGGAGAAATACCTCAATGACACATTGCGTACGCATCGGTTGAAGGAAGTGGAGCGAATCGCCTCTAAAGAGATCATTCTACCGGTGATCAGGCAAAAACGTCAGCGTCTTGATTCACTTCGAAAGGCTCGTTTGGAGGTGGTGGAACGGAGCGTTACCAGCAGCAGAAACGGCATGGGAGATGGCCTCAGTTCGGAAAAGACCGCTGCACTGACTGAATCAACCAGATCAGAGGATCGTGCAAAAGGCATTTCAAACAATACGGACAAAGGTTCAGGGAGTAAAGGAAGCCGCAGGCTGCCAGAGAATCATTCTATCCATCAGGTGGCAATAATCAGAAAAGATGAGGGCACGCAATCCTGAAATCGCCAGAGGTGTTGACTGGGCCATCATTGCCATTTATCTGATGCTGGTGAGCATCGGGGTGATGAGTATTTTCGCGGCCACATACCGAGACGAGTCGATCCTTCAGGGTTTTTTATCCCTGAAGACCGATTACAGCAAGCAGGCGTTGTTTTTTTTTATTTCCCTACTGCTGGGAGTTTTCATTCTTTTGATCGACAGCAAATTGTTCACGGCGACGGCCAATTTGTCCTATATTGCCGGCATCATCCTGCTTTTACTGGTTTTTCCATTCCATACGGAGGTTAAAGGCACCAGGTCGATCATCCGTTTCGGTACTTTTCAACTGCAGCCCGCTGAGTTATGCAAGATCTTCGTAAACCTGGCCCTTGCCAAGTATCTTTCACAACTGGAGACAGATTTCAGCAGGTTAAAGGATCAGTTGATTGCGGCTGCGCTGGTCTTACTGCCGGCCATCCTGGCCATTTTTCAGAGTGAAACGGGACTTGCCCTGGTGTATTTCTCTTTTTTTCTGGTGATGTACCGCGAAGGACTGCCTTCCTTTGTGCTGGTGATTGGGATTTCAGTTATGGTGCTGGTGATTGCCACACTGCTGCTGGAATCCAACATGTTGGCGGGCATACTGACTGCCATGGCCATTGCGGCCATTTATCTGTTCAGGAAATCATTTCGGAGGAATCGGGGACTCTTGTTTCTGATCATAGGGTGCTGGATTTTGAGCGTGGGTATCCAGCGTTTTGCTGTCCCCTTCCTCTTTGAAAGTGTACTCAAACCATATCAGGTTCAAAGGATCTATGCAACGGTTGGTCGGGATTTTAGCGTGGATCCGGAGACGATGTCCGAAGAGGACATCCGGAAAATGGAAGACCGAAAAAAGGCATCCACTTACAATGTGAAGCAAAGTAAGATTGCCATCGGTTCGGGTGGATTTCTGGGAAAGGGGCTCATGAAAGGTACCCAGACCCGATATGATTTCGTCCCGGAACAAAGAACGGATTTCATCTTTTGCACGATTGGTGAGGGTTTTGGCTTCCTGGGCAGCACAATCCTGCTGCTGCTTTACCTGATGCTACTTATGCGTATTGTGCAAATTGCCGAGCGTCAGCGAAGTACATTTTCCCGTTGTTATGCATATGGGGTAGCTTCAGTCATATTTTCGCATGTCCTGATCAATATTGGTATGACCGTGGGGCTTGTTCCCGTCATTGGCATCCCTTTGCCTTTTATGAGTTATGGGGGAACAGCCCTTCTCACGTTTACCGTATTGCTGGCGATCCTGGTGCGTCTCGATGCAGATAGGCTGATGAACCTGAGGTGAGTTCGGTTCCAATCTCTTCACCATTACGCAAAGGCGATGGTGAGCCAATCTCGTCCAGGCTTTCTGCCATTTTTTATTCATTCATTCATTCAATAAAGGAATATGAGGATCATTCCACTTTCCGAGGGAAGTTTCACCATTGACCAGGGAAAAGAATTCATTCCTTTTGATACGTCGAGCGATCAATTGTCGGATCGAACCCGGGGGAGTCTGCTGGTAGAGATACAGCCTTTTGTGGTTGTGACGCCGGAAGACGTAATTCTGTTGGATGCGGGACTTGGATTTGCGGATGATTCCGGCATTCTGCAGATCCATCAGCATCTTGTTTCCAATGGAGTGAATCCGATGGAAGTCACTAAGGTGCTTATGTCTCATCTGCACAAGGATCATGCGGGGGGCATGTCTATGCGGGATGTCTCCGGTAACAGGCTGCCAGCCTTTCCGATGGCGAGTTATCATGTGCAACGGCAGGAATTCGAGGCAGCGATGCGCGGGGGTTCTACGTCTTATCGTCCGGAGTCGTTGTCTTTTTTATCGGACAGCGATCGTCTGGTGTTGCATGAAGGCGACGGCCAAATCGGATCGAATATTCGATTTGAGTTGAGCGGAGGACATTCGCCCTATCATCAGGTGTTTTGGATAGAGACAAATGGTCAGCAGATCTTTTTTGGAGGAGATGAAGCACCACAACTTCACCAGATGCGTCATCGGTTCATGGCAAAATATGATCATGATGGCAGGAGGGCGATGATGTTGCGTCAGGCGTGGTGGGAGCGTGGAGAAGCGGAGGGTTGGACCTTTTTATTTTACCACGATTTGAAGTCTCCCGTAGTTCGATTGGGGGCATAAAAAAAGGCTAGCCCTAGAAAGAGCCAGCCGTTGCTAACCTATGAAAAACACCGAGATAAAATTAATAATAATTTTCAGAAACCCAACTTCAGTTTTCGTAAATATTTTCCTGCGGAAACTATTTCATCTGAGCGGTCATTAAAGTGGGCTTTTTTCCTGTGGCATCCTGTTTCTTTTTGGATACGGTCTTTGTTGGGGGCCTTGCGGTCCTCCATTTTTTCTTTTTTCTGCGGCATGTTTGACCATTTCACGGAAGCGATCTGCTGAGTTGAAAACCTTGTTTGCCCTTTCCCGGCCGAGACTTTTTGAAAAGTCGTCGCGATATTTTTTTCTGATGTCCAGCATTTTTTGTTGCCGTTCCAGGGGATCCTGATTTGGGGTTGACTGGTCGAAGGTGTTTTTTAATTCCCGGCGATATTTGTTGTAAACCGGCCAAAACTGCTGGGCCTCTTCGGGGGTGAGTGCGAGTTCCCGGGTGAGATAGGCTACGTGCATGGCTTCCAGTCTTTGTGCTCCGGGCCCTGGTTTACCTTTCATACCGGGTTGTGCGAAAGCTGCAAAAATTGACATGACCCCAAGGGTCAGGGTGATGATTTTTTTCATGTAGATATTTATTGTCAGGTTTTAGTAATGCGGTCAGTTGTTCATGGCAGGAACATCTATGATGTAAGCTTCCAATTCATGCATGGGGATGGCATCCATTTGCGTTGTGAAAACCTCTGGTGCAGTGAGTAGATCTGCATAAGCGAGGTCTGGCTCCGGATTGGATGATGGCGAAAGTGGCCTGTCATGTTCGATGGGAAACTCTGCGGTTTCCATCAGGTAAGACCTGATATCTTCATCACTGATGCCGATGGTATCTGTCATGGTTCCATAAGACGGCCGGGCATTTACTGTGATGTTATCAGCGTCTGGCTGGTTTATGAAGAATTTAGCCATCAGCAGGAGTCCTGAGATAGCGGCGGCAGCAGCCCAGACCCTGTACATCTTCATTGATTTTACTGGTGTCTTTTCATGTGAAGGAGATGCCATTTCTTCCTTTTCTTCAGGCATTTCTTCCCGGATGGGAAGATGTTGATGCCATCGACCGTTGATTCCCTTGCGTTTCAATTCGCCGAGCAAGGGGGACAACCTGTCTATTTCATTGCTGGCTGTTTCCTTTGGATGTGTATTCCACTCATGTTGGAGCGCCTCCAGTACCTCTTTTCGTTGTTGGGCGAAGTAGTTAGTCGGGATCCGGAACGGCATTTGTTTCGGCCAGTATTGGGGTGTTTCCCTGTCATTATGTGGATGTTCTTGCATGGTATCGGGTATAAGACTCGCTACTGTTTGGCAGGTTTAATCTTCCAGTATAGATCTCTCGACCTTTTTCACTGCATGATGGTAACTGGCCTTGAGTGCTCCGACCGAAGTGCCGAGTACCCGGCTCATTTCTTCGTAGGGCATCTCATCGAAGTATCTCAGGTTGAAGACCAGTTTTTGTTTTTCCGGGAGTTGTTGGATGGCGAGTTGTAGTTTCCATTCCAACTTATTGACATCGAAACCTTCTTCTGCTTTGATTTGTTCGCTCATCCATTCAGGCACTTCTTCGAGGCTGACTGCCGCTTTCTTCTTTTTTTGTTCGAGGAAGCTGAGGCTTTCATTGGTGGCAATTCTGTACAGCCAGGTGTAGAGCTGGGCATCCTGCCGGAATCCATTCAGTCCTTTCCAGGCTCTGATCAGGCTATTTTGGAGAACGTCATTGGCATCTTCGTGATCGATGACGATACGTCTGATATGCCAGTATAACCGCTCCTGATATTTTGAGAGGATGGCTTCAAAGGCTTTTTCGCGGGTTTGTGTTACACCGAACATCCGCATAATCTCCCCGTCTTGCAAATGGTTTGACATGGTCATTTTGACGCCTTTTCAACAAAAAACCCGTCTTTTGGACGGGTCATTTGATGAAAGGTTTAAAACGGCATTGTTGCGGTCATTTTCGACTGATGACTTTTTCAGCTGCTGCCACGATATGTTCTGTTTCCAGACCATATTTGCGAAGGAGTTCCAGTGGTTTCCCGCTTTCGCCGAAGGTATCTTGTGTACCGATCATTTCTATGGGGGTCGGGCATTGCGTAGCAGCGAGATGTGCGATGCTATCGCCCAGGCCTCCTATGACATTGTGTTCTTCTGCGGTCACCGCACAACGGGTCTTGCGCAGCGACGCAAGTACAGCTTCAGCATCCAGGGGTTTGATGGTGTGGATGTTGATGACTTCCACCGAGATGCCTTTTTCTTCCAGGATCCTGCCGGCTTCCACGGCTTTCCATACAAGATGACCACAGGCGAAGATGCTTACATCTGTTCCTTCCGACAATTGCTGTGCCTTTCCGATGACGAACGGTTCGTTCGGTGATGTGAATATAGGCCAAACGGGTCTTCCGAATCGGAGGTAGACAGGCCCTTCGTAGTCTGCCACGGCGATGGTGGCCGCCTTGGTCTGATTGTAATCGCAGGGGACGATGACGGTCATGCCCGGGAGCATTTTCATCAGTCCGATATCTTCCAGGATCTGGTGGGTGGCGCCATCTTCACCGAGTGTCAGTCCTGCGTGGGATGCGCATATCTTCACGTTTTTGCCTGAATATGCGATGGATTGCCGGATCTGGTCGTACACCCGGCCGGTGGAGAAGTTGGCGAAGGTCGTGGTGAAGGGGATCTTACCCGCAGTGGCAAGACCAGCCGCAACGCCCATCATATTGGCTTCGGAGATGCCGCACTGCACGAATCTTTCCGGGAAATCTTTGATGAAGGCGTTCAACTTCATGGAGCCGGCCAGGTCTGCCGTGAGTGCCACAACACTGGGGTTGGTTTTACCGAGTTGGTGGATGCCGTCTCCGAATCCGCTCCGCGTATCTTTCTGTCCGGTGGGTTGCAGGTCTTTCAGCATGTGGTCGTGGGTTTCTTTACGATGGCGCAAAGTAAAACCAATCCGACGGTAATCCGTCCGGTATGCCTCGTATATTTTGGAATTCCTGTCTCTTTCAGTTGAACTTGAAGTTTTTCAGCGGGAAGGTTCGGGTCTCTTGCTGGATTTCCTGTTCCCATTTCCAGGCCGTCTGCATGATGTCTTCCAACGAGAATTTCGGCTGCCATTGTAATTCCCGTTCTGCTTTATCCTTGTTGGCGTAAATGGCGATGACATCCCCTGGACGGCGTTCTCCGATCTTGTAATCAAGTTTACGCTGGTTGACCTGTTCGAAGGCAGTGATGGCTTCGAGCACGGTGATGCCATTGCCGGTGCCGAGGTTGAAGATCTCGCAACCGCTCGGGTTTCGGTGATCGATGAGGTATTTCATTGACAGGGTATGGGCATGTGCGAGGTCACAGACGTGGATAAAATCTCGTATACAGGAACCGTCGCGGGTGGGATAGTCATTCCCGAAGACTGTGAATGGCGGGATTTTTCCGATGGCTGACTGCGTGATGACGGGTACCAGGTTTTGTGGCTTGTCGATCGGCCATTCTCCGATGATGGCGGAAGGATGTGCGCCGGCCGGATTGAAGTACCTAAGCAGGATGCATTGGGTCGGGTTTACCCGGGCGAATTCGCGAATGATGGTTTCTCCCATCTGCTTGGTGGATCCATAGGGGGATTCCGCCGGTTTCTGAGGCGTTTCCTCGGTGACGGGTATGCTGTCAGGATTTCCATATACGGTGCAGGAGGAGGAGAAAACGAAGTACGGGATCTTGTATTCCTCGATGCATCGAAGCAGATTGATCAGGGAGGTCAGGTTGTTGTGGTAGTACAACAACGGT
>CAJBZC010000308.1 GCA_903959965.1 uncultured bacterium | reverse complement strand
GATTGCGCCCTTTTTTTATGGGCAAAGCCACTATTTAAAATATTGATAACCAATTATATGTGTATAATAATTATATATTCTATCTGTTTTGTCTTTATTCTTCACTTAAACTTTTAGGTGAGTCACCATTTTTCGAATCCTGCTCATCCAATTTTATGAGATATAAACACCTTTTCATGCGTGTATTTTTCTCATCACTATTTGGCGTTCTTTCAACCATTGTTGTTGGATACAGCCAGGGCGTTCCGCAAAAAATCAACTATCAGGCCGTTGTGAGAGATCCGGCCGGGAGATCCTATGTGCAGAAACCTCTGACCTTCAAGCTGGAGGTGACGGATTCTGCAGGGACTTCGATCTTTTTTGCAGAAAGGCATGCCGCAACAACGGATCTTGGCGGGGTGGTCAGTCTGGTCATTGGAGGTGGTACTGCCATCTCCGGATCGATGGCAGCAATTCCCTGGAATACTGGCCGGAAATATCTTAGGACTTCGATGGATACCCTTGCCGGTAATAATTTCAGGCTGCTGGGGTCGAGTGAGATGTTGTCGGTGCCCTATGCCCAGTATGCCGCTTCATCCGGATCGACTGCCGATGAACATGTTACAGGCACCCGAAACCTCGTGTTGTTTTCCAACTCCGGTCAAAAGTTAACCACAGGTTCTGATAATATTATCCTGGGGCATCAGTCGATGAGTAGTTTGACGACAGGCGCTGAAAATATCGCGATCGGTACGAATAGCGGGAGCAAGTTGACGGGAAGTCGTAATGTAGCGATCGGTTTTAAAAGCGTTGAGTCAGCCGGTCAGTTAGATGATCTGGTGGCCATCGGTTATCACACTTTAAAGGACAATATCGGCGTCTCTAATGTAGCTGTGGGGTCTTATGCGTCATCCAGAAATACTACTGGTCGTCAAAATGTAGCGGTGGGGACATATGCACTGAACGATAATTTGATAGGTCAACAGAATACTGCGGTAGGATATGCTGCGATGGGAAATGCAGGTTCTGTGGATCATGTGACCATGATTGGAGCGAATGCAGGAGGCAGAATCAAGGCCAGTTATAATGTGGGGGTGGGAAGTATGGCACTTCATGGTACAACTACTGGTTTTTTCAATACAGCGGTTGGGAATGCCACCATGGAAAGCAATACTACAGGTAGCCGGAATACCGCAATGGGTCAACATACGCTTTCAAGGAACACCATTGCGGACAATAACACCGGAGTTGGACATGGCGTTCTGGTTGAAAATACCGAAGGCTATAACAATGCGGCCTTTGGCACATATTCTATGGATGCAAACGTATCAGGTTATGATAATTCCGCCTTTGGTAAACATTCCCTCCAGGAAAATGTAAACGGTTTTGGAAATACATCTGTCGGTACCGAATCCATGTACTTGAGCACAGAAGGTTCGGAGAATACAGCATTGGGATATAAGTCCTTGTATTCAAATATCAGGGGGGCTCAGAATGTTGCACTAGGTGCGGGTGCTTTGCGGACCAACACCACAGGTTCCGGACTGCTGGCTGCAGGATACCTGGCGGATGTGTCTACAACAAACTTGAGTAATGCCACAGTTATTGGGTATAATGCCAAAGTGTCAACATCCAATACGATGTCCTTCGGGGATGATCGCATTACAAAATGGGCGTTTGGATTACCAACCACTTCACATGCGCTACAAATCGGCTCGAATACGACCAATGGAAATGGTGCTCATCTGACAGCCGGCGGTACCTGGACGAACGCTTCCGGCAGGAATTTCAAGGAGGGTTTCGAACCTGTGGAAGGAGAACTTTTGCTTGAAAAGATCAAGACACTCGAAGTTTCACAGTGGCGGTACAAGGGTACGGAGGAGAAGCATATTGGCCCTATGGCGGAGGAGTTCAAAGCCCTGTTCGGACTGGGTATCGCTGGAGATGATCAACACATCAGTACGGTGGATGTAGCCGGTGTGGCCTTACGCGCCGTTCAGGTATTGACCGAGCGATTGGAAGCTTTGGAACGGAAGATTGCGGAGTTGGAAGCGAAATTGAAGATCAAGGAAAGATAGGTTCTGTTCTTTGCCCCAAACCTCTCTGATTTTTTTCGGATCTACCATTTCCTCTACCTCTCGGAATACCGGCGGATGGTTCCCTGGTATTGACACCTTGTTCAATGGAGCCCGTTTTATGACATAAATGACATATTTTATTGATTTTCAGTTCATTTGCCTGATAGTTCACCGAAATAAATAGGTGAGTCACTCATTTTTCCTCTCCTTTTCTTTTTCTTTTACCCTTCTCGATCGGGGTTGGATTCCTGACCCGTAGTTTCCGCTGTTGGGTGGAGCCTGCCCCGGGCTGAATTTCTCATGGATGGGTCATCATCTGATAATGGGTAGCTATGAAGACTGGATTACGAGTTTGGGCAGGCATTTGCTGGATCTTTTTGGGGATATCGGCCCGGTCGCAGCAAATTTGTACCCCGGCCGGTTTACCGGGGACCTTGCGCAACGGGCTGGTGGCTTTTTATCCTTTTTGCGGGGATGCGCTGGACAAGAGCGGGAATGGGTTGAATGGGGTGGTCCGGAATGTTACGTACGGGGTAGATCGCAACGGGGTAGCGAACGGTGCGGGGGTGTTCCGGAAATCTGATACGTCGAGGGTGGAGGTGTCTGCGCATCCGCTGTTGCAGCCGGGGTCATATACGTTGTCGGCCTGGTTCAAGACGAATGTCATACAGATAGGAGGGCTTGGGTCTGAGAAGGACCAGACCATCTCAGTGTATTCTCCGTCGAACTGGTTCAAAGGTCCGGCATACAAATTATCCTTGGGAGTAGTCTCCAACTCCCAGCTGGGATCTGTTCAGTGGTCTGCTCAAACTTCATGGCAAGATATTCTCACATCTACCGGGTATGTTGAGGCGAATAAATGGTATCATACAGTTACCACTTTTGATTCTGCAACAGGGCAGCAAAAGTTGTACATCAATGGCAAGTTGTACGGTTCGCGCGTATCCATCCTGCGCTACGAAGGTCAGATCTCGTTCATGATCGGGGCGACCCGGGAGAATAATGTCGGATATCCCAGCGGCTTGTTTGACGGTTCGATCGATGATGTGGCGCTGTGGAATCGGGCGTTGACGGAGTCGGAAGTGGCAACCTTGTATGATCCGGTTTGCAGGATCTCCGGGTTCAATCCCTTGTCAGATAGTTTGCGGGTTTGTGCTGAAACATTATCGTTGACTGCGGGTACAGGCTATGCGTCGTATCGTTGGAGTGACGGGTCTTCGGGTTCGAGTCTAACAGTTCGGTATC
>CAJBZC010000307.1 GCA_903959965.1 uncultured bacterium | reverse complement strand
CACGACAACCATTTTGTTGTTGATGAATTCCACTAGATTGCCTTCCTCTCCGGAATGCAATAGCATAACACGGTCTCCGATCTGATACTTCATATGAGATAAACGCGGATGATGGGGCCCTGGTTCTGTTTGATCAGCCTTCTTGCCTTGACAACCGGCTGTTCTTAAAACCATATGCAAAATAAAGGACCAGACCGAGTCCCATCCATCCAAAGAAAACCACCCAACTCTTTGCGGGTATCTCAACCATCAGATACATGCAACACAGAACACCGAGCACCGGAATCAACGAGTAACTGCGCAGGAAACTCATGATCGTCATAATGCCTGACAGCAGCAGAAAAACCAGGAATAAGGCTTCTTGATAGCCTTCCGACCTCCAGTTTACCAGACTGGCCTCAGCGCGTTCCCAAAAGATCCAGATAAATCCGATATAGATGATCGGAACGATCCAGCGACTGTTCACATATGGCAAGGTAAATTTCCCGTCTCGCTTGGGCAGTCTGGGCAGGAGCAGCACCCCGCCGCTTACGAGCACAAAAGCAAACAACGTACCGATGCTTGTCAGGTCCGTTACCAGTTTGTCATCTACAAATAAGACCAGTCCTCCCACCAATACTCCTGAGATCACGGTGGCGAATCCCGGAGTCCGGTACTTTCCGTTGATCCGTCCAAATCTGCCAGGCAACAATCCGTCGCGGCTCATGGACATCCAGATTCGAGGTTGTCCAAGCTGGAAAACCAGGAGCACACTCGTCGCTGCCACCACGGCGCTGACAGAGATGATGAAACCGATTTCCTTCATGTTGATCTGTTCGAACACAAAAGCCAGTGGATCGGTAATGTTTTCGAATTTGGTGTAATGTACCATTCCAGTTATCACCAGGGCAGTAACCACGTAAATGACTGTACAGATGATCAGCGCATACAACATCCCCCTTGGGAGGTCTCGTTGAGGATTCTTGCATTCCTCAGCTGTCGTACTAATGGCATCAAAACCGATATATGCGAAAAAAACGGCGGATACCCCTTTCAGTACACCGCCCATACCATTCGGAAAGAATGGTGTCCAGTTGGACGCTGTGCGCTCAGAGAAAATATACCACAATCCCAACACCGCTATGAACACAAGTACGGCCAGCTTTATGAAAACCATCAGATTGGCCGTACGTTTACTTTCATGGATACCGACATAAGCGAGTGCCGTAACAAGTCCTACTATCACGAAGGCAGGCAGGTTCACCACAATTTTAACACCCGCTACCTCCGGAGCCTGAGCATAAGTGGCTGAAAGCCCCTGTAAAGGTTTACCAGATGCCAGGGCTTCGTCAAAGGCCATCCGGGCTGTCTGGTAGCCGACCGACAGCCAATCTGGCAAATGGATTCCAAATGCACGGAGTATGTTGTTGAAATAAGCACTCCAGGAAATTGCCACCACAATATTTCCGATGGCATATTCCAGGATCAAGGCCCAGCCTATGATCCATGCAACAATCTCCCCGAAGGTTACATAAGAATAGGTGTAGGCACTTCCGGAAACCGGCACGCGCGAAGCAAATTCCGCATAGCAAAGCGCTGTAAAACCACATGTTATGGCCGTGATGATGAAGAGAAAAACCACCCCAGGTCCTCCGTTGAAGGCAGCCTGACCAATGGTGGAAAAAATCCCTCCACCAATAACGGCGGCCACCCCCATGAAAGTAAGATCCCGAACCGTCAGGATCTGATGCATTCCTCCGCCCCCATGTCCGTCCGACCCTCCGGAGGACGCTTCCTTCATGATGTTGTCGATCGATTTTCTCCTGAATAAACGATTGAACATTGGAAAAGTAGATAATTATTTAAAATATTGATAAACAGACTAATACAAAGGCTACCTGTCGCGCTGTATGAGGTATTGCATCAACTCCTGTAAGGTAGTTTTCCGTGTATGGGTCACGGCAATATCTTCAAGATGACGGGAGGCTTCTTCCACATAGCGTTGTTTCAATTCCAACGCCCATGCATCGACCCCTGATCTTTTGAAGATCGTCAGAACCCTGTCTACCTTGTCAGGTTCGTTTGTACTCATCAGTCTGCGGAGCTCTTCCCTGGAGCCTTCATCCGCGGTTTCCAGCGCGTGAATCATGAGGAAGGTTTTCTTGTTCGCCATGATATCCCCGCCAACCTGCTTCCCGAATTTTTCGGGATCCCCGAAGGCGTCCAGATAGTCATCCTGTATCTGAAAGGCAATGCCCAATTTTTTGCCAAACTGATAAAGGTGGCTACAGTTTGCCTCACCAGCCCCACCGAGCATAGCGCCCATTTCCAGACTTG
>CAJBZC010000306.1 GCA_903959965.1 uncultured bacterium | reverse complement strand
CCAAAGACATTATTGCCTATTTCGGATATATATCCTTTTTCCCTCAACTGGTGGCCGGACCCATTGAAAGGGCTGGCAATCTGCTACAACAGTTTAATGAGCCCAGGAGATTTGATGCGTGTGCAGCCACCGATGGATTGCGGCGCATCCTGCTGGGCTTATTTATGAAATTGGTGGTGGCTGATAATTGCGGAAGCCTGGTTGATGATTTGTACAGGCATCCGGAAGCATATGGCTCTGTTGAATTGTTATTGGGCATATTGTTATTTCCTATCCAGGTCTATGCTGATTTTGCGGGATATTCGGAAATGGCCATTGGTTTAGCCGCATTGATGGGTTTCAAACTGATGCGCAATTTCGCCTTCCCGTTCCTGAGTACCGACATCGCCATGCTTTGGCGTCGCTGGCATATCTCACTGACCAGCTGGTTTCGCGACTATGTATTTACGTTAGTTGATCGGGGACGCAGTTCAAAATGGCGATTTGTGCAGAACATATCCGTGATCTACATTCTGTCGGGCGTCTGGCATGGCGCCAGCTGGAACTATCTGATCTGGGGCATATTGAACGCAATATTTGTCGGTATACACGTATTACGTGGCGGAGTGGCTGCACGTCTGCGGCGGGAAAATGATGTCTTTCATATGATGACAACCTTTCTCCTGTTTGCCTTCTCACTGAGTATCACCAGAGGGAGGGATCTGTCACATACGATTAACTACTATGCTTCGATCTGGAATGCCCCCCATCTGACCAATGATCAGACCTCAATGGAACGGAGCTTTGGGGTCACACTATGTCTGATAGCGATATTATTTGGCATGGAATGGAAATCAAGAAAGTCAGGACACGCGCTTGCCTTCATCAGTCTATGGAAGAACCGCGCGTTTAGATGGGCAACATATCTGGCATTATCAATATTGGTGCTTATGTTCGCCGGTAACGAAAAACCATTCATATACTTTCAATTCTGATATAAATGGTATCGAATACTGCAAATAAATATAAAGAACTGAAAAAGGTAATGCTTCAAACTTTTCTGTTCTTAAGCATTCTATGGCTGATCAGGATATTTATCGGTGAACTGATACCCTATCATCTGGGAGGCAGGGAGCTCAGTGAGAAGATCCTGCATTTAGAGAACGAATCAAAACAGGTTGATATCCTCTTCCTGGGGAGTAGCCGGGTTCGGAGAGGTATCATCCCTAAACGCTTCGACAGTCTGCTGAGCCGACATATGAACCAATCTGCTATTTCCTTTAACATGGGAGGTCCGGCGGCTTCGGTGGGTGAGAATCTTTATCTTCTGAGGCATTTTTCAACGTCCGAAGCGGGCGCAAACCTGAAAACCATTGTGATCGAATGGATGGGCGATTACATTCCCGGGAGTGAATATTACAAGACAGGAAGAGCACAATACTGGATGGATATGGAGAGTTTCCGGCAACAGGCCAAATTGCTCGGTGATACGCCAGGTTGGATAGGAGCACTAAAGCAAGGAAAGCTTTTTTATTTAACCTCAGCATTTTTTTATAGGAATTTCGGTCTGGGCCGTATCCGGAATTATTTTATGGACAACCTGGCTCCGGATACGACTTTGAATGTAGACCGGGGATATGCGCGCCTGTCTGACAGACACGCGCGTCTGCTGTCTTCAGGGACCGCAGATCCAGGAAAGCCTGTGTATGACCCACTGCAGGCCGGAAGGGATCGCGAAAATGCTATGCGCATACATAGTTTGTCTGATATTGACCATGTGGCGCAAGACCTTACCATATGGCTTACATTGATCAGACAGTATAAGGTTGAAGGCATTAGATTGATACTCCTTATTCCACCGGGTCAGGTTAGCGCAAGACAGATTGCGCTTGCACGCAGGATTCCAACGGAACATCTGCTGGATCTTTCCAATCCAAATGAATATCCCGACCTCTATGATCCCGAAATTTTTTTTGATTTCGTGCACCTCAACCACGAAGGCGCTCAACGGTTTACCGAACATGTCGCGCAAGCGTTTCTAAACGATAGAGCCAGAATACTAAAACCATGATGGGTATCAGGAGGCTGTTTATTTCGCATCTTTGCTCCATCAAGTGAACAGAATATGAGGAAAGATACGCTCATCATACACGCAGGCGCCCATCCCGACCCATCCACCGGTGCCATTATGACCCCCATCTTCCAGACTTCCACCTATGTCCAGGAAGCCCCTGGTGTAAACAAGGGTTTTGAATACGCCCGCAGTCAAAATCCGACACGTCAGGCGCTGGAGGAGGCCTTCGCACAGATCGAAGGTGGACGTTACGGACTGGCCTTTAGCTCAGGTGTGGCGGCGACTGACGCTGTGCTCAGACTACTTTCGCCCGGTGATGAAGTCATCTGTGGCAACGACATGTATGGTGGCACCTATCGGCTGTTCACTAAAGTGTACGAGCGGTTTGGCCTGAAATTCCATTACGTGAACACGCAGGAAGTCGGACAGATCGAAGCCGCCATCAATGAGCGCACCCGCCTGATCTGGATCGAAACACCCACCAATCCGCTGATGAATATTACCGATATCACTGCGGTGGTGGCCATTGCACGAAAACATCCGGACATCCTGGTAACGGTGGACAATACCTTCGCCTCTCCTTATCTGCAGAATCCATTGGCGATGGGAGCAGACATCGTCATGCACTCCGCCACCAAATATCTGGGCGGCCACAGCGATGTGATCCAGGGCGCGCTGATGCTGAACGATGCTACCCTGCGTGAACGACTCTATTTCATCCAGAAAAGCTGTGGCGCGGTGCCAGGTCCGATGGATTGCTTCCTGGTATTGCGCGGTATCAAGACATTGCATGTCCGCATGGAACGGCATTGCGCCAATGGCGAGCGCATCGCCCACTGGCTGAGGGCACATCCCAAAGTGGATCGTGTGTACTGGCCCGGCTTTACGGATCATCCCAATCATGACATCGCGTGCGCGCAGATGCGCGGCT
>CAJBZC010000305.1 GCA_903959965.1 uncultured bacterium | reverse complement strand
ACGCAAATACCGCATCCTCATCGTGCATGACAACCCGTACAGCTTCATCCTGAACGATCATCCGATGAGCCTGCTCTCTTTGCCAGGAGCGGATGAACTGGTACTCGAACTCAATTCCCTGAGTAAGTCGCAGAACATGGCGGGATGGCGGGTCGGCATGCTCTGCGGAGCCGCACAGCGGATCGATGAGGTGCTGCGCTTCAAAAGTAACATGGACAGTGGCATGTTCCTGCCCGTGCAGCTGGCAGCCGCTAAGGCGCTTACACTGGGTAAGGATTGGTATGATGGTGTTAATCACATTTATCGTATCCGTCAGCAGGAAGCCTTCCGTCTGTTGGATCTGATCGGATGTACCTATGAAGAGGATCAGGCCGGCATGTTTGTCTGGGCCCGTGTTCCGGTGCGTTACGCAGACGGATTTGCCCTGAGTGATGAGATCCTGGCCGGTGCCAACGTATTTCTGACACCCGGAGGGATCTTCGGATCGGCAGGTAACGGACATATCCGCATATCCCTGTGCAGCCCAAAGGAACGTATAATGGAAGCGCGCACACGTATTGCACATTACCTCAACGCTTAACCGAAGATGGAACCGTTGAATATGACATCCGTTCCGGACATCGCCGTCATCGGCCTGGGCCTCATAGGTGGATCGCTTGCAATCCGTCTGCGGGAGAAAGGGCTTGTCGGGCGGATCATTGGGGTGGATGCATCTGAAAGTCACGCCCAAATGGCGTTGGAGCGCGGTCTCGTAGATTGCATTGCTTCCATGGATGATGCCATTGCGCAGACTGATGTCATCATACTCGCCACCCCCGTGGATGTGCTTCGCAGTTCTTTGCCCATCGTGCTGGACCAGGTTGATCATCAGGTAGTCATCGACCTCGGATCGACCAAAGCGGATCTCACGGCCATCGTTGCCGGACATCCCCGCAGGGGCAGGTATGTTGCCACCCACCCGATGTGGGGAACTGAGTATAGCGGTCCGACCGCCGCCGTGTCCGGGGCATTTGAAGGGAAGACCGTCATCATGTGCGATGTGACTGACAGCGACCCGGATGCGCTGGAATGGACCCGTCGGATGTATGACGCCATCGGCATGCGGATCAGTGAGATGGATGCCGAAGCCCACGATATTCATGCGGCCTACGTGAGCCATATCTCGCACATCACCTCCTTTGCGCTCGCCAATACGGTACTGGAAAAGGAGCGGGAGGATGAGGCGATCTTCGGCATGGCCAGTGCGGGTTTCGAAAGCACCGTTCGACTGGCCAAATCGAATGCCGACATGTGGGTGCCGATCTTCCGTCAAAACCGCGAAAATGTGCTGGACGTAATCAATGAACACATCGCTCAGTTGCGGAAATTCAAGAGCTGCCTGGAAAAAGAAAACTGGGAATATCTCCATGAACTCATCCGGGACGCCAACCGCATCCGTCGGATCATCAAATAAATCAAAACCAACCCTTAATTCTTTAATTTTATCACATGCAAACTCTGACAAGCGAAGCGTCGTCCACCATCCTTGAAAAATGGGAAAAGCGACCGATCATCATCTCCGGCCCCTGCAGCGCCGAAACCGAAGAGCAAATGGTGACGACGGCGCAGCAACTTGCCGCCACCGGAAAAGTTGATATCCTCCGTGCCGGCATCTGGAAACCGCGTACGAAGCCCGGCATGTTCGAAGGCATCGGAGCTAAAGGTCTTCCCTGGTTGCAGCAGGCCAAGAAACTGACGGGACTCCCTACTACGGTGGAAGTGGCCACTGGCAAGCAAGTACAGGATGCACTCACCTTCGACGTTGATATGCTCTGGATTGGTGCACGTACTACCGTCAACCCTTTCAGCGTGCAGGAAGTGGCGGATGCGCTGCGCGGTGTTGATATCCCTGTACTCATCAAGAATCCGATCAATCCGGATCTCGAACTGT
>CAJBZC010000304.1 GCA_903959965.1 uncultured bacterium | reverse complement strand
TTTATGTTTTCAAATGAGTGAGCATTGAATACAAGATTCCTCGCTCCGCTCGGAATGACAGGGGGTGTGTGGTTGCTATGCTCGGAATGACAGGGGTGTGTGGTTGCTATGCTCGGAATGACAGGGGTGTGTGGTTGCTATGCATGTAATGACAGCAAGTTATGTTTGCTTTGCACATGATGATCTCTTTTTATTGTCATTCCGAGCGGAGCGAGGAATCTTGTATTGGCTGTTGCTTCAATAACAAAATGTGAAAAAAATCATCCTGAATCAAAAATAAATATAAGATGGGATTCAGATCTTCCCGGAGCATTGGACGTGATGCCATATCGATCAGGCATTACATTCGTCGGGCGTTCAAACGCAAATCAATTTCTCAGGATGTCGTGCCGGCCTGCATCCCCCAACTTCGTCCGGACGGACGCTGGGACTGTATGGTCATGACGCCTTCCGGAAAACTTCGGTTATGCGCAACCGTGGGTCCATTCGCCAACATCGATGAATGTGCTTCCGCCTTCTGTCATTGAGTGACGGTTTGCGTGGATTAGTCCACTAACAGGTTTTCCGCTACTTTACGGGTGATGATCATGCGGATGCCGGCTGATTCGAGTTCCACGGAACCGTCGAAGGGGATGTGGCGGGTGATGGTTAGCCGCAGTCCCAGGGAAAGTCCGAGCCGATCCAGGTACTGCAGGAACTCCGCGCTGTTGTCGCATACGCCGACGATCCTTCCGGCATGTCCCTCTTCGCTTTCCGCCAGGGTGCGGCGGACTTCCGGCGGCATCCGTCCCTCCTTGTCAGGGATCGGATCTCCATGAGGATCTACACTCGGGTACCCCAGGAATTCCTCCAGCCGGTCTGTCAGATGCACAGACCGGATATGTTCCAACTGCTCGGCCACATCGTGTACTTCATCCCAGGTGAAATGAAGTTTCTCGTACAGAAAGGTTTCCCAGAGCCGATGTTTACGGATGACTTCCACCGCATGAAGGCGACCGGCCTCTGTCAGCAGGATCTTGCCATATCGCCGTTGCTCCACCAGTCCCTTTTCCCTCAGTTTTTTCAGCATCCCGTTCACCGTAGCCGGGCGGATGTCCAGTTCCAGGGCGAGTTCATTCGTGCCGGCCGGTCCCTTCCCACCTTCGGTCAGGGCCCCAAGCCTGAACAGGGCCTTCAGGTAATTTTCTTCCGTTGCGGTGAACATGCAGGCAAGCTAAACATCAAAGCGCAGAATCAGAATAAAAAAAGTTAGACTACCCTAATAAAATATGTTTTGTATGTTTGTTTGATGAAAATAGGTAAGCCTGTCATCTTTGTTTTCCTGTTGCTGATGTTTGCGGCAACGGATCTGCTTGCCCAATCCGCGGTGGTTTCCGCTGGGTCTGATTCGGTCTGGGATCGTCTGATGCAGGAGGTCGTGGTGACGGCCACACGCACCCTTCGGCGGAAAAAGGATGCCCCCGTGCTATCGAGCGTACTGGATCGCCGGTCCATCGCATCCTTGCCGGTCTGTGCCCTGTCGGATGCCCTGTCATTTCAGCCGGGGCTTCGGGTAGAAGTCAATTGTCAGACCTGTCAGTACAGCCAGCTTAGAATGAACGGGTTGGCAGGTGGATATTCGCAGATCCTGATCAATGGTCGGCCTCTGTTCTCCGGCCTTATGAGTCTTTACGGGCTGGAACAGATCCCGACTGAATGGATCGAAAAGATCGAGGTAGTCCGGGGCGGAGGTAGTTCCCTGTATGGCACATCTGCCATAGGTGGTACCGTGAACGTCATCACCCGGGTGCCGGATCGGAATGCGTTGACCCTGCACGCTCAGCATCAAAGGATCGGAGGAGGTTCGGATGAATTCAGGGCCGGGGCGATCGCATCAATCCTGGGTCGTACCCGAAAGGCAGGTGTTTCGGTGACTTACGACCATCGGCGGCGGGAAGCCTGGGATGCCCAGGGTGACGGATTTTCGGAGATGCCCCTGCTGCGCAGTGATTTGTTGTCTGCCGCTGGCTGGTGGAAGCCGTCCGACAGGCTGTCCTTTGATCTGTCGCTCACCCGCATGGGAGAGCATCGATACGGTGGTGATATGAAGGCCAGTGGTCTGGAAACAGCGGCACAGGCGGAGGAACGCGATCATCGGACCTGGATGGGTACGTTCTCGGGGCAGTGGTATTCTTCGGATGGATGGTCGCGGCTGCAGGGCTATGTGGGCTGGCAGCGTCTGGGGCGTGAACATTTCACGGGGGTGATGCCGGATGATCCGAGGGAGCGGTGGAAGTATTTGCAGGCCTTGCCCTTCGGCGAATCTTTGTCACAGACTGTTCAGTCGGGCTTACAGTTCGATCGTAGGCTGCATAGGGAAGGGAAGGGGCGACACTGGCTGACTGCCGGGGTGGAGTTTTTACAGGATCGGGTACACGACAGTATACCTGCCTATGGATATGAGGTGAATCAGCAGGTTCGGGATCTGGGCGTCTTCCTGCAGAGTGATTGGGAATTGAGGCCTTCTTTGTCAGTACTAACCGGCGTACGGGCGGATCTCCATAGTCGGCTGCCGGGCCGAATGCCTGTTTCGCCACGACTCTCCCTGCTCTGGAAAACCGGCGGTACCGGAAGGATTCGGATCTCCTACGGCGAGGGATTCCGTGCACCTCAGGCCTTTGACGCCGACCTTCACATGGCCTTTGCCGGAGGTGGCGTCTCCCGGGCTTTTCTGGCAACCGGCCTGAGGCCCGAGCGTGGCCGTAGTTTCAGTGTTTCTTATGATGCTGATCATGCCAATGAGCGCAGGATCTTCGGCTATACTTTCGATCTCTTTCGTACGCGTTTGCGGGATGTGTTCAATACCGTAAATATCGGCCGGGATGCAGTGGGGGAGGTGTTTGAAAAAAGAAATGGATCCGGGGCGTCGGTATTTGGCATCAACGCGGAATGCAGGGTCAACTTCAACCGGAAGATTGAATGGGAGGCCGGGGCTACAGCGCAGCGGAGTCTGCTGGACGAACCGGTGGAGCCGGCGCCGGGACTCTCGAAGGAAAGGCAGTTTCTGCGGACGCCCGATTGGTATGGGTTTAGCCGGTTTGATCTTTCTCCCTTCGGTCGATGGAAACTGGGCATCAGCCAGGTCCTGACCGGGTCGATGAAGGTATTGCACCTGGCGGGGGGAGAAGGGATTGTTCAAGACCGGCTTGTCGATACACCTGCTTTCCTGGAGCATCATGTAAGGCTTTCCCGAACCGATAAATTCCGGGGGGATGCCATACAGCTGGAAACATTCATCGGGATCCGAAATCTGACCGATGCCCGTCAGCGGGATGCTGATCGGGGCCCGCATCGTGACAGCAATTATGTGTACGGACCGGGAACGCCCCGAACCTTCTTCATGGGGATCCGTTGCCGGTTGATGTGACAGGGAAGGTTTTTTCATTTAAATTGTAGGCACAAAACAATTATTTATGAAGCGCAGCCTCCTTTCGCTGTTGATTTTCGTGTGTTCGTTACCGTTAGTGTCTGCCGCACAGTCGAATCGAAAGGCTGTCATCGCCTACTACTCCGGCAGTCCGGAAGCACTGGACGCCTATGATCCACGGGATTATACCCATATCATTTATTGTTTTGGCCGGTTAAAGGGAGATGTGTTGCATCTCCGCGGAGCCAGGGACACCCTGATTATCGAAAAGATGGTGGCGATGAAGCAGCGCAATCCAAAGCTGAAGGTGCTCTTATCGCTGGGCGGATGGGGTGGTTGCGCCCCCTGTTCTGATGTCTTCTCCACATCGAAGGGACGTGAGGCCTTTGCACATTCCGTAAAGGAGCTGACAGATTATTTTGGGTCTGATGGTATCGATCTTGACTGGGAGTATCCGACCATTTCAGGCTTTGAGGGGCATCGATACGCTCCGGAAGACAAAGCGAATTTCACCGAACTGGTGCGTGCACTCCGTCAAACACTGGGGCGTCGTAAGATCATCACCTTTGCGGCGGGCGGATTTGACCGATTCATCGACCAATCTGTTGACTGGGCTTCGGTGATGCCGCTGGTGGACTATGTGAATCTCATGACATACGACCTGGTAGGTGGCGGTTCGAAGGTGACCGGCCACCACACTGCGTTGTACAGCACGCCTCAGCAGAAGCAATCGACCGACAACTGTGTGCAGCGACTGCTGGGCATGGGCGTGCCAGCCCGGAAGATGATTATTGGCGCGGCCTTCTATGCCCGGACATGGACGGGGGTCGCTCCGGAGCAAAATGGACGTTATCAGTCCGGGATCTTCAAGCATTTTATCGGTTATAATCAATTCTCCACGCGGATTTCAGAGGCACAGGGTTTCCGTCAGTACTGGGACAGCACGGCCCAGGCGCCCTATGCCTATCATCCGGAAGAACGGGTGTATGCAACATTCGACAACAAGCGTTCCATCGCGCTGAAATCCAAATATGTACTGGATCAGAAACTGGGCGGCATCATGTTCTGGCAACTTGGGCATGATCCGGCGAAGGACGGGCTGGTGTCGGAAATACACAAGGTTTTCGGAAAAAGGGTCAGATAATAATGCTTAGGAGAACGATGGGCGGTTGATGTTAAACCATATCCTGAGACGGATGAGATTGGGATGACATCATGTGCGGCAGCGTTTGGGCGGGCACCCCAACAGACCCGGGATCCACCATTCCAATCACCGATTTGTACAATGCCTGTTGATGGTCTTCGGTCCAGACATGCTCGAAAAAGGCACGACACCTGACGCCCTTTGCATGCCAATCGGCCCGGTCCCGGAATGCGCGCAGAAAAGTAACAGTCAAGGATTCGATGGATATCGATTCTGCTACATAACCCCGATCATTGCTGATCCACAAGGCACTGTCACCTGCACGGGTCACCAATGCAGGAATGCCGGCACGCATGGCTTCCAGGATCACCAGGGGCGTGCCTTCTCCCCGGCTTGTCAGAACCAGCAGGTCATGATCCTCCCATATCTGTCCGGGCGTTGGATGATGCCCCATCAGCCTGACTTTTTGTTCCAGCCCATGGTACCTGATGAGGTCTTCGAGGTATGTCCTGTCCGGACCTTCGCCGTAAAGATCCAGGGTAAAATCAATGGTCCGGAACTGTTCTTGCGCCAGGGTGTTGATGGCCAGATCCTGGCATTTTACGGCGCATTCCAGTCGGGCAACAAAGGCCATCCGGATCGGGCCTTCCGTGAGGATGATCCGGGTTCTCATCGGAATCTCGCGGATGGGATTGAAGATCACCCGGGCATCAGGCAATGCATCCTGAAGTTCGTTACAGGTCATCTGCCAGTTCCGGTGAGAAACAAAATACAAGCCGGAAGCCATGCGCAGAAAAATTCGTTTGGATCCCCTTTCAGCATGTGAGAGCACCTTGGAATGTTCATGATGGAAATGCCCGACCACCGAATAAGGGATCTTCGTTGCTATCGCCCGTCGGATGATATAACTTTCTGCGAAGAGGCAGCCATCGAGCGTTTCTCCTCCGGAAATGAACATATGTTCGGGGTCAAATGCCAGGGCCCTGCCCCAGATGAACGGAAGCCTGTCCCAATGCAGTCGCAACATCAGATGCGAAAGCATCCATTGAAGAAACGGTTGGTCTTCATAATAGGCGGGAAGCGGGCGAAGATGTAATCGGGCTCCGGCAGCGACCAGTTCCTGAATCCTCGTGTGCAGGCGGGGATGTCTGAATACAGAGATCATAATCTTGTGGCCATCTTCCAGCGCACGCAGCGCCAGTTGATGCCACATCTCTTCACTGCCTCCCCATGGGGCGGGATTGGTGGAGATGAACAGGATGCGTCGGGTAACAGACATACACAAAGATGATGAACTGCAGGAGAAATTGAAAGGGAACGGCATCATTCTTTCGCAGACGTTTTTTTTTAATGGTTATGTTGAATTAACACATCATGATGTTACGTCGGGGCATTGCATGTGCACACATTATTCGTTAGATTTGGATTTGATGTCCGTACGCCCTACTGAGAATTTCAGCATCATCATACCGGTGAAGCGGGATGACCCGTTCATAGAACGGTGTATTGCCGCCGTTTTAATGTCGGCACCATCGGACCATGAGATCATCATTGTGCTCGATGGATGGGAGACCAGCCGTCTTGATCATTTTCTGTCACACCGTAATATCCGCATCTTCACTCACTCCTCGGCAGGCCCGGCGGTATGCAGACATTTCGGCGCCCTGCAGTCGGTTCAGGATTGGCTTTGCTTCCTGGATTCAGATGTCCTCGTTAGGCCCGACACCTTCGAAAAGGCGCTGTGCGCCCTCCATGGATCGGGCGATGACGGGCTGATCGGATCCTATGATGATTTGCCGGAAGCCCCCTCTGCGGTTTCCCGCTTCAGGAACCTGCTGCATCATTTTCATCACCAGCGCAATCATGGAACATCGGGTGTCTTTTGGGGCGCCTTTGGCATTGTACGGAGGTCTGCCTATCTAGGTGTGGGTGGATTCGATCCCGGCTATCGGGATGCCAGCGTGGAAGATATTGAACTGGGATACAGACTGGCGGAGAATGGCTATGCAGTGCGCATAAGGAGCGAAGTGCAGGTTTGCCATCTGAAGCGATGGACGTTGAAGAACATGATCCATACGGATATCTGGCTTCGGGCTCGTCCCTGGGCCAGGCTGATGCGCAAATATCGTCGGTGGGGACATCGTCCACTGAATACATCAAGCCGCGAACAACTGTCGGCTGTTCTCTCTTGTTTCACGCCGATCTCTTTGGCAGTTGGGGCGGTCTCGGGTTGGATGCTTTGGCTCAGCGCCCTTTCCCTGATCATGTTCACCGTCATTCAATGGGACTTCTACCAATTTGCGAGACGTCATTTCAGTGCATTACGGCTTCCGCAGGTGATGTCACTTCATCATATTTATTTTTTCTCGGCCGTTGCCGGCGGGATACTCTCTTTCGTTTCCCTGCCCGGGGAATACAAACAACTCAAACATGGAAAAGAAGAAAGTAATCGTGATCGGTGCCGGACCAGCCGGACTGACAGCGGCTTACGAACTGGCAAAGACAGGAAGATATGACGTGCTGGTGCTTGAAGCGGATCATCAGGTCGGAGGCATCAGTCGTACTATCAATTACAAGGGCAATCTGATTGACATCGGTGGTCACAGGTTCTTTTCCAAATCCGATCAGGTGCTGGAATGGTGGGCTCAGTTCCTGCCCGTCATAGATACTACGCAGGACCATCAGGAGATCACCTATCACAACCGGACAAAGGGCATAGATAACCTCGTATTGAAGTCGGCGGAAAACGCCATGCTCATTCGTCCCCGGCTGTCCCGGATCTATTTCAAGCAGCGGATGTACGATTATCCTCTGAAGATCAGCCTCAAAATGATGCTGAACCTGGGTAAGAAGCGCTCCCTCCGGATGATGAGGGATCTGATCAAGTCATGGCTCTTCCCGATACGACCGGAGAAGAATCTGGAGGACTTCTACATCAATCGGTTTGGCAATGAGATATACCGAATGTTCTTCAAGGACTATACGAAAAAAGTATGGGGCAAGGCTTGCAAGGACATCTCCGCGGAGTGGGGCCGGCAGCGGGTGAAATCACTCAATGTGCCCGAGCTTGTTTGGAACAGCCTGACAAGGATGCTCGGTATCGGTCGATTCACGAATAGAAATGCATCCCGATCGCTGATCGAGAAATTCCTCTATCCCGCCAAAGGGCCGGGCATGCTGTGGGAAAAAGTGGCCTCGGAATGTCTGGTCATGGGTGTCGAATTAAGGCAGGGAGCTCATGTGCGTCAGCTTTCCGTCGAAAATGGACGGATTAGCTCGGTCTGCTGGCATGAGGGTGGGGGCGATCACTCCGCTTCCCCGGACCTTGTGTTGTCCACCATGCCCTTGCGTCATCTGTTCCGATCCATGGGTGACGCCGTCCCCCCGGCAGTGGCCGAAGTCGCATCTAACCTGGAGTATAGAGACTTCCTGATCGTGGGACTGAAGCTGGAACGTCTTTGCTTTGATTCCGAACAGGGGCATGATATCCGCGACAACTGGATCTACATCCAGGACAAAGGCGTAAAAGTGGGCCGCCTTCAGCTGTTCAACAACTGGAGTCCGTTCATGGTATCTGGTGGCGGACAGTGGATCGGTGCCGAGTATTTCTGCGATAAGGGAGATAATCTCTGGGATATGAGGGATGAAGATCTCATCCGCCTGGCCCTTGAGGAACTGGCATCCATCGGCATCCTGGAAACGGATAAGTTTGTGGATGGGACGGTGGTTCGCTGTCCCAAGGCATATCCATCTTATACAGGGATCTACACGGATATCCAGTGTTTACGGGATCATATGGAAACCATTGGCAATCTCTACCCGATGGGGCGAAACGGGTTGCATAAATATAACAATCAGGATCATTCGATGTTGACAGCCTTCAAGGCAGTGGAACTCATTGAGCGTGGAGAAACGTCCAAGGAGGAATTGTGGACCGTCAACACAGAGGATGATTATCACGAATCATCAAAATAACGGGGAAGACTTGACTGCTATGTTCTACTGCCATATCTTTCGATCAGATATCCCCAAAACGTGCATGCCTGGCTCAATGCCAGTAAAGCAGACTGGCCAGGGGCCGATCGAAGCCTCGCACGGAACGGATATGACAGAAGCCTCCTGTAGAAGCCTGACGGGGCTTTCAGCCTCGCAGGCGGCAGCTTCGCCAGGGCTTCTCGGTATGTATGGGTCGCACGCCCATACTTGGTATGAAGCCGCATAAAGTGCAACAGATCCATATCATGTGAATGACCTATGCGGATGTCCGGTATGTGGATCAAGCTCAATCCCCTCCGTTCTGCCCGTATGCACAGTTCCCGGTCTTCTCCGGCTGATGTCCGAAATCCGGTGTCAAAACCTCCAATCCTTTGAAAGTCGTCTCTGGCGATGACCAAGTTGTTCGAAGTGAAAAACAGATCAGAGCTGCCTGCGAGATGAATGTACAGGTAGTCGATCAGGGTCTGACAAACTTCGGCATACAAGTTGTGCTCCAGACGATTGATGACCGTGCCTCCAATCAATATGCCTGCATTGGCGTGAATTTGGATGGATGATATCCAATCGGGTAAAGGAGTGCAATCATCATCCAGGAAGGCCAGGAATTCGCCGGATGCCAGGCGGGCACCATGATTCCGGGCAGCGGCAGGTCCTGCGTTCGGTTGATCGATCAAGCGAATTCCAGTGGGTGACGCATAGGCCTGAACGACAGCGGATACATCTGTACCTCCGTCGTTGACAACGATGACTTCGAAGGATCGAGGATCGGCTGATTGTTTGGCAAGGCTGTCAAGGCACTGTTGCAGATATAAAGGACGATTGAAGGTCGGGACGATGACGGATATGGATGGTTTATTCATGCGTTGAAGAAGTGAAGCAAAAACGAAGGGAAGGTACTGAATGATATATACATTGACATTTTCCGAACTGGCGGCGGCGGTTTTCTCCGCTTTGATGCTGATAGCGTCATTGTATGCACTTGGTCGCCTGGTACTTACCCGACTGAAGTGGAGAGACGCCGGGTTTGATGCAGCGTTGGTAACGGGTATGGCCCTGAATCATCTGGTATTCCTGTTGTTGTCCATGTGTTTTGAAGGTGGAACGACAGTTATGCTCATGCATATACTGCACATCGTATCGCTGGCGACGGCTGTGATCCGACATCCAAGATGGTTTCAACCCGCACGCAGGATGAAACTCAGTCCCGCAGTCATCCTGGTTGTCCTATATCTGCCATATCTATTCTCTCCGGTCTCGCCGCCCATGAACTATGATGCGATGTTCGCCTATGTTCATAACGCGGAATGGGTCTATCATCACGGACTGGCCTTCAACCCGTCAAGTACCGCCTACACCACCATGCCCATGGGGGCTGAGTATCTGTTTGCGCAGGCTTTCCCCATTGGCGGTAAACTCTCCATCTTTTTCCTGGATGCCTTGTTCGGCCTGCTACTCGTCAGACGGGCATATCACATCGCAGCCCGGCATCTCTCTGAGCGGGCAGCTCTGTTGCTGGTGCTCGCCCTGTTGCTGATCCCCGAAGGGATCCCCTTTCTTTTCGGCATCGCCAAGGTGGATTCCATTAATATTTATCTGATCATCACCGGTTTTGGGTGGCTGTTGGAACGAGATCATCCGTTCAAGCACTGGTTTGCGCTGATCGCATTTTCTTTGGCCTGCGCCGTGAAATACACCGGATGGCTTCAACTTTCTTTCCCGATAGGTATCATCGTCATCATATTGATCCGTGCGAAGGGCATCTCAAAGGGATTGTTCGCCGCATTGATACCATTGTTGTTTATTGGTCCGGTACTGGTGAAAAACCTGGTACAGACGGGCAATCCAGTCGTGGGACTCAAATGGTCCCCCAGCCAGCAGGTTTATGTGGAGCCGCATACTGGTATGACTAAGGCTGATCTGTCTCGAAAGATCGTTGGTAACATCGAACAGAAAAAAGATCCGGTAAAGACCGTCATACAGTTCTCTTATTTCTATCAAAATTTTGTTTTATACGGCATATTGCTGCTGCTGATCATGATAGCCCTTGCACTCCGGGTGCATATTTCCAATCTGGGATGGCCGCTTTTGTTCTTGTTCGCGGCACTTGCACCCTGGCATTTCTTTGTTGGGACGACATTGCAACCGCCAAGATTCCTCGTGGCCTTTTATTATGTCATCATCCTTTTATGCTTCATGATCGGGGCGAGGATTCTGAATCAACGAAAGATCTCCACCGCCGTATTCCTGAGGTACGGGTTCATGGTGGTGTTTTGCCTGACCTTTTTCAATACCTACTATCGAAACGGTAGCCGCATCCCCAGATTCCTGCAGTCGCAGCAGGTTCCATTGCATCAATGGTACGAGCAGTCGGGCAACTACGTATTCTCCATCACCTCCAAGTTACGCGACGAAGGATGGCTGTGTCAGCGCATCATGTACATGAGTCCGGTGGCAAAGGGATTATTAACGACGGATCAGCTTTCGACAGATCATGCAGACAGTGCTCGCTGGGCTTATCGAAACAAATTTTCGGTTATGCGCGACCGTTATGACTTTGTATTATGTAACGAAGGGGATATCCTCAAATACGGGTTACAAAACCATCCTGTGATGCTTCAGAGCGGTCACATGTTCCTGATCAAACTCAATTGATCTTTGAGGATCGAAGAGGCTATTTATTCTTTGACAGGCCCCCGGCTTCCCTCTCCTGCCGGACACGAAACCTCACCATCCGGATGATCAGATCCTCCGGCAGTTCCCGATTGTGTGGAAATTGGACGGACCCTTTCCCTTGTATATATGTAGACAGTTCTGCGGCAAAGGCCGCATGACCCGCCGGAGTGGCGTAGAAGCCAATATGTTTGGGGTAGCCCCCGAAATAGACAAGGGGTTTCCCCTTCATCTTGTAGGCCGGCATCATGTACGAGATTGACTCCTGTGCATCGGGCGCCTCGTTACGTATGATCTCACGAATGCGATGCAATCTGGCATGGATAGCTTCAGGACATTGCTGGATGTAGTCATCCACGTCTTTTGCAGGGCTGTTCCCTCTCATATTGTCTGGTTTACCGGTCGAAATACGCCACGCAGAGGACTTCGACTTTTCTACGACCGGTGTAAAAGTATGTGCAATTCTTGCATATATTTAGAAAAAAAGGACATGATCAGATTTCGGATACTGGCAGTCGCGGCGGCGACTTTCATGACTTACGTGGCTGAGGCGCAGACCGAACGGGTAGATGCGTCGATGGTTGCACGCATTCGTCAGGAAGGAATGGAGCGGTCGAAGGTGATGGACATCGCCTGGCACCTCACAGATCTCAACGGACCGCGACTCGCTAACTCTCCGGGGTATGCAAAGGCGGCATCCTATGCCATCGGGAAACTCAACGAATGGGGTACCAAAGGCGCCCGAATGGAGGCCTGGGGAGAATTCGGCAAGGGATGGACGCTCGAGAAAATGTACCTGGCCATGACGGCGCCATACTACAAGCCCATCATGGCCTATCCCAAGACCTGGACGGCGGGGACCGGCGGCAAGCCCCGACAAGCTGAACTGCTGGTGGTGGATGTCCGAGATTCCGCCACGGTCGCAGGTTACCGCGGACGACTCAAAGGGCGGATCCTCATCCCGGACCAGATACAGAACTATCAAATGTCGTTCAAGGCGGATGCGGAAAGATATACCGATGAGCAACTGCAACGCATGTCAGAGGCGAAGGCCGTTCCCGGCGCCCGCGGAGGACAGATGCGGGACACCGCACAGATGCGCCGCATGCGGGAACAGATGATGCGGGGCACCGGCGTGCAGCGGAACATCAACATCCTGAAAAGAAATGGCACTGGCAGAAGGTGCCGTGGCCGTGTTGAGCAGTTCGACCCGCAATCACGACGGGACCGTGTTCGCACAGGGTGGCGGGGTCTATAAAATGACAGATCCGGAAAACATGACAGACCTTGTCCTGGCCCTGGAGGACTACAACACCTTGCTACGGATCGCCAAATCTGGCACCCCGGTAAAGATGGAGGCTGAAGTGCGTACCCGATTCCATACCGATGATCCGAAAGGATACAATGTCATTGCTGAGATCCCCGGGACAGACCCGGTGGTTGGGGATGAAGTAGTGATGATCGGCGCTCATCTGGATTCCTGGCAAGCGGGTACCGGCGCCACCGACAATGCCTCCGGCTCTGCCGTGATGCTGGAAGTGATGCGCATCCTCAAGGCTTTGAATGTAAATCCCAGAAGAACCATCCGCATTGGGCTGTGGAGTGCCGAGGAACAAGGCTTACTTGGCTCCCGCGGCTATGTGGCCAAGACCTTTGGCAGTGGAGCAGCCGGGGCAACCACCCCGGCACATGACAAGTTTTCCGGATACTTCAACATCGACAACGGAACCGGAAAGATCCGAGGGATCTACCTGCAGGGCAACGAGGCCTGCAGACCCATCTTCTCTGCCTGGCTGGAACCCTTCCGCGACCTGGGTGCCACGACCGTTACGGCTTCCAATACGGGCGGGACGGATCACCAGTCATTTGACGGAGTGGGACTGCCTGGATTCCAGTTCATCCAGGATCCG
>CAJBZC010000303.1 GCA_903959965.1 uncultured bacterium | reverse complement strand
CCTGCGCCCTTAATGGTGTACTGAATGACTACTTTCTGGGTTACACCGGTGATCACGCAACCGATCAGGAAAGCCCAGAAGGTTCCCCAGGCCGTCACCTGATAGCGCTTGAAGTAATAGATCATCACGATGGCCGGAATGGTCAGCAGGTTCAGCAGGTGAACGCCGATCGAGAGTCCCATCATGAAGAAGATCAGAACGATCCAGCGGTCAGCACCGGGCTTATCGGCCTGGTGCTCCCATTTCAGCATCATCCAGAATACAAGCGCGGTGAAGAAGGAGGAGAGTGCGTACACTTCACCCTCTACGGCGGAGTACCAAAAGGAGTCGCTGAAGGTGTAGGCGAGAGCGCCGACCACACCGGCGGCCATCACAGTAAATGTCTGCTGCCCGGAGAGTTCATTGCTCTCTTTGTGATAGATTTTCCGGGCGAAGTGGGTGATGGTCCAGAAGAGGAAGAGGATCGTGAATCCGCTGGCCAGCGCACTCATCACGTTCACGGCCTTGGCGGCAGTGAGCGGATCGTTGCCGAACAGGATGATGAACACGCGTCCCATCAGCACGAAAAGCGGAGCTCCCGGAGGATGGGGTACCTGAAGTTTGAAACAGGAACTCACGAACTCACCACAATCCCACAGG
This sequence comes from uncultured bacterium, assembly GCA_903959965.1. GTDB lineage: Bacteria > Bacteroidota > Bacteroidia > Chitinophagales > Chitinophagaceae > Pollutibacter. The sequence continues at coordinate 4,693 of CAJBZC010000303.1, read as the reverse complement.
CTTCCGCCTGCTTCCGCAGTCAAGATATAGACGGAGCATGCGATCAGCGCCACGATCCAGCCGGTGATGTTATTGGTCTTTTGGAACGACATGGGCAAAAATGGATTTGAATGGCAAACCTAATGGAAATTTGGGGAAAGGCAAAGGAAGATTAGGGCTTGTCGATCAAGGGCATCAGGACTCGAAATAGACCCTGACCGTCTGATAAAAAAGTCTGGATTGCATAAATGCACCCGAGCCCTGTGCTTGTTCGTATTTAAATCGCTGCAATCCGAAAAGGCCGGCAGCGTTTCCTTTGTTGATCGCTACCTCCAGATAACCGGCGGCATTGAAAATTGCCGTTTTTTCTCCCTCGGGTACATCTGCATATGTTTCAGCAATCCTGTCTATCACCTCGTCTCGGCGGAATACGATCTTGAACCGGCGGCCTTGTCGCTGCGCCTCGAAATCCTCACGCCTGATATTGACCACGACATTCTCGAAATGATCGATGAAGATGATCTGTCCTTCGATCCAGTCGGGGCCGATCATGGGTTTAAGTGGGTGCTTTTCCCGAATCGACTGTCCTGGAATCCCGATGCGGTCCATCTGCCCGCCACTCAGCAGTGCCGAGAAGGCTTTGGCAAAGACCTCGGTGTAATAAAGTGCATCCTTCCTGCGGGTGGGATCCAGGGGCAGTACTACCACTTCTTCTGGCCTTTCTTCCAGGATCATGGTGAGCAATCCATTGTCTGCAATCCCGATGTACTGATCCTGATGCCTGGCGAGTAACAAATGCTGAGCCTTTGCATCGAACAGGTTTACGAGTACTAGGTGAAAACTGTCCGGTGGAAAATGACGGAAGGCGTTGCGACAGACGTATGCTGCCTGAGGATAATTGTACGCATCAAGACTATGTGAGATGTCAACGATATTGAAGGTCTCGTTCACCGAAAGGATCCTGCCCTTGATCGCGCCCGTCAGAAAATCCTGCGGTCCGATATCGGAAGTGATGGTCAGTATAGGCATGGATAGCTTCTTTCAGGCAGGATGTGGTAATGCAGTGATATATCCTTGACGAAAGGGGCAAAGGTCTTAAATAAGCATATGTATCCAAAATTTTTCAGGACGTTTTCTGTGATGATTCCCAATCTTTGAGCATCCGCGCACATCCATTTTTTTCGAAAAAACGATGATATTTTTTGCGCAATATCGGAAGATCCCTTACTTTTGCATCCCGATTGCAACGGTAAGCATCAGCAAGCCTTGCAAGTTTGGAGATTCGGTAGCTCAGTTGGTAGAGCAATACACTTTTAATGTATGGGCCCTGGGTTCGAGTCCCAGCCGAATCACGAAACAAAGCCACCTTTCAGGTGGCTTTTGTATTTCATAGCCTTCGAATTCGATACATTTGGCTATGCTCTTCCGTGCAGCCATACTGCTGACCCTGTCTATGCTGTTTCAAGCCGAAATCCGCGCCCAGGATTTTTTGTACTCGGTCAGTTACATAAAAATCGAACCCGGCAAACTAGGGAACCACATCAGATGCATTGCCAGGGATAAGGCAGGTCTGATTTGGCTTGGGACAATGAGGGGGGTAATGCGGTACAATGGCCATGAATTTGATAGACCCCTGGATGCTATACCGGATTGGCGGTTGCCGTCAACAGACATTCAAACCATTGATGCAGGGGGGGATACCTTGTTCATTGGCACCCTTAAAGGACTCAAGGTACTTGATGTCAGCACATTCAAGCCGGTAAATATCCCCGGATATGTTGACAATGGTGGCCACATCATGGTGGTCAGGCATGATCCATCCTCAGGTTTCTGGTGGTACAGGGAAGACGGGATCCTATTCAATTTTTACAAAGGAAAACTGCGGACATTGGCTCTGGATCTGGACTTTCCGGTTGATCTTCGGGTATTCGGTCAGCATGTATGGATTTCGGGCAATAAGAAACTGGAAAAAGGCAAGGCGCACCTCGGATTGCTCTACAGGGTCGACAAGGAATCCATGAATTTAAGGGAGGAACTCAGGACAAAGTCGATGAATGATTATCCGTTCATCTTCGAAAATGCCCGGGGGAGACCAGTTTATTCACATAATAAGCGTTTCATTACGGTGCCGGAAGCTAAGGAGGAGTGGGGCACATGGCAGACCTCGGATTTGGATTTTCAGATAAGAGGGGAGATCGGTGATCATCGGTTCATGGTGGTCTACCCTAACCAGCTCTTTCATGAATACAGGCTCGGAAACGAATGGAAAAGGACACGGGTACCTCTCGATCTTTCCGTACCCTTTTCGATTTATAAAGTATTTCCGGCCGGAGACCGCTTGCTGCTTGCTACCACCGCAGGTCTGATCAATTTGCAGTACCGCCGAAACACGTTCGTTCCCATTCGGTCAACCCTGAACAGAAAGAATGGAAACTATGAGGATCCGCGGGGGATAGCAGAAGACGAAGAGCATATATATATCGCCGGTTACCACTCGATCAATGCATGGAGGAAATCAGACGCTAAGCTTCGCCTCATCAATGCAGAGGATTTGCTGACGCATGGCATGATCCTGCACAACAGACACCTTTGGCTCGCCACGGAAGGGAATGGACTGATCCGCATGGATCCAGTTACCGGCCGTTATGTAAATGTCGTGAAGGATACCACTGACAAAAACAACTATCTCATTTCCAACGCGGCTTGGGGAGATACCATACTGATTGGCGGTTATACATCCTTCAATGCCTACCTCCCGGCGCAAGACAGGTTTCTGAATCCGGTCATTCGCCACGACTCCATTTCAGTCTCCGATCTGATGGTCAAAAAGATTCTGCCGCTGGATCGTAATCGATGTCTCCTGGGAACCGACAAGGGCATATTCATGATTGGACGCGATTTTTCTGTGCTGAAGCATATGCGTCCGCCCAACCCTGATCAACGACCTGGCATAGATATCATTAATGATATCGTGATGGGAAGGGATGGAAGTATTTGGGCCGCCACATTTGATGGCATTATTAAATTCGATTCGTCGGGGCGAATCATCCGGCATATTACCCATCAGGAGGGATTGGCAGGTGATTTGGTGGCGAGCCTGGTATCAGACGCCGGGGGAAGATTGTGGGCGGGAACCTACGATGGTTTGTCCAAGATCGAAACAAGCAGTGGTCGCATAGAAAATTTTTTCAAGGCTGATGGTCTTCCGGATGATGAGTTCAATCACAGTTCCGTTCATGTGGCCAGATCCGGCGACATATTCATGGGAACCATCAGCGGCTTCATCCGGTATGATCCCAGGACGACATCCCGTTCTTCAGTTTTAGCGCAAAAGATCAGGATCAGTCGCGCAGAGTTTGGTCGCGAAGATGATGTCAACGTGCAACTGAATCCCCCTTATCGTAATGAGGAAGCCCTTCTCATCGGTCCGAATGTCAAGTATCTCAGGTTGCACTTCTATGCGGATCCTGCGCAAATGCCGAAGCAGGCGGTGTATGAATACAGGATCGACGGAGTTCATGAACGCTGGATGAAAATGGGGCCTTCACCAATCCTTCACATTGATAATGCCCGCTCCGGACAATACACCCTTCGGGTCCGATTTATTTCAGGCATTGGCAGCGAAGAGATCATTGAAGCGCGATTTCCGCTGATGGTCGAGCAGTATTTCTACACAAAACCTGCCTTTTATGTCGCCATCATTGGCACATTGATGATATTTATCATCCTTTACGTACGAACCATCATGTTAAGAGATCGCAAACTCATGGAGGTACGTCAAGAACTGGCATCCGATCTTCATGATGAGGTCGGCGGATATCTGGCCGGGCTGTTGATGAAAATCGATTTCATGACCAAAGGGGCTCAAAGTCGGGAGTATCAGTTTATTACCCTCAGGAATCTGGCGTCGAAGGCCGTATTCGGACTCAAAGACGGACTATGGAGTCTGGATACAAAGACGGACACCGCCCAGCAACTTTGGGATCGGTTCAAACGTATCGCACAGGAATCACTCGACCCGCTGGACATTCCTTATCGGTTTGCAGGTACAAAGGGAATGAGTAATGTACCCATGACGTTGATTGAAAAACGAAATTTGCTATTTATTCTGAAGGAGTGTCTGAACAATGCGATAAAACACGGGGATGGTAAAGGCGTGTGGTTTGAATGGAAGATCGAACGCGACGGAATGCATGCCATCTGTGTTCGAAACGGAATAGGTTTGGAAGAAGAGGGAGATCTTATGGAGGGGCTCGGACTCGAAAACATGCAACGGCGTATTCGTCGAATCAGAGGCGTACTTATGACCGATCAAAGAGAAGGTATATTCACTGTAAAAATAAATATAAATCTCCGGCATGATCAGATTGGGCGTGATTGAAGACAATGAAGTGATTTGTCGTACGCTGAAGGCTTATTTCCAGGAGGATCCTGACATCCGCATTTCATGTCTGGCTACTCATGTTGATGAGTTCTATCAGCTGTCTGCAGAGGACCCTCAGGTACTTTTGCTGGATCTGATGTTGCCCTACCGCAATGGAATGGACTGCATCCTTGAATTATGTGAGCGCTATCCCGGAGTGTCCATCATCATTCACTCTGTGGCGGATGATCAGGAAAGCATCTTCAAATGCCTGTGTCATGGAGCCCAAAGTTATCTCACCAAAGGAGAAACATTGGATAAGATCAGGCAAACCATCCTCCTGACATTTGG
>CAJBZC010000302.1 GCA_903959965.1 uncultured bacterium | reverse complement strand
GGAGTGCGTTTTTTGATACACAAAATGAAATTAATCGATCCTTTTATTTTCATCCTCCCTCAATTGTCATCCCAATGCCTCCGAGGGACCTTCTATTGACTGCTCACACTCGTGAAAACACAAACATAGGATAACAGTACGGAGTGGTTACTTCGCTCGGAATAACGCCCTTTTTTATATTCTCATCCAAAGGCCTCCGAAGGATCTTGTATTCAGTACTCGCCCAAATGAACACATAAACATAGGATGATACTAAGGAATACTTACAAAAAAGGCGGTGCAGATCAACTCCGCATCGCCGTTTTCATATCTTGAATAACCTGATCAGAAAAGTTCCTGCTGTGGGCTGTCAGTCTTATGTACCCAGGTGAATTCTGTACTCTTGGAGAAATCCGTCAGCTTACTGCCAAGGGCCTTCCATCCCATCACCTCCACGAAATCATAGAGCTTCACCTTCGTTTCACGTGCCTGGGTACCGCGCCCTGCCTTGATCAGCACGACCGGCTTGTCCGCTGTGGTCACGGCCTCCAGGTAATTACCCTCCGCCTCACGTATGAACTGGAAGCGATTATTCAAGGTTGTCGTCTCGATCTTGAATCGTTTGACATTGAACTGCTGTTTCTCATGTTCGAGATAGATCGCCGTGATCAGCCTTTTCGGATCGAATTTCTCGATGAGTACGATCAGATCGGCATCAAAGCGCTGGTTGATTTCGGTATCCCGGAGTTCATAACTGCCGTCCTGGAAGAACACCATCAGGCGGTCCTCCGCTTCGAAACTGCCTAGGTACTGCCCCCGCTCCTCCGTATTCAATCGCCCAAGTTTGTCATCGAACCAGATCTTACGGGCCCCCAGGGTGGAGCGACCGGCTTCTTTGAACTTGACATTCTTGATCGGATACTTCGTCACCTGGTTGCCCAGCACGCTGCGCCCCTTGATATCCAACTCCTCGAAATAAAATTCAAACACCTTGTTGCGTGCGGAACAGTTGGGACTCAACACAACCGAAAGGACTTCCGCCTCCCCGTTGGGATTCACGCTGAAATAATTCACTTTGCTGCGATCGGCCCCTTTGGTGAGGTCATAATCCTTATCGCGCGTGATGCCCGTCACATTGAACCGCTTGGCGAAGGAAGTTCCCGTCGCCCCATCCGTGTAGATCATGTTGTAGGTCATCCGCTCGTCCGTTTTGTTGAAGACGGCCACATGGATGATGTCCTTCCCCACATATACCTTGTCGCCCGCTCGGAATACCTTCATAATCCCCCGACGAGTGAAGGCGATGATGTCATCCAGATCGGAGCAATCACATACGAACTCTTCCTTTTTCAATCCAGTGCCCACGAATCCTTCCGAACGATTCACGTAGAGCTTCGCGTTGGCGATGACCACCTGACGAGCCTGGATCACGTCAAAGGGACGGATCTCGGTGCGTCGCTGGCGGTCTTTTCCATATCGCTCACGGAGTCCCTCAAAATAGGAAACCGCATAATCGGTGAGATTTGCCAGATGATGCTGCGTATCGGCAATCTCCTTTTCAATACCGCGGATCTGATCGATCAGCTCATCGATGTCGAGCCGGTAGATCCGGCGGACAGGCTTCTCCGTCAGTTTCAGGATGTCCTCCCGGGTGACATCACGCTTCAGGAGTTTCCTGAAAGGCTTGAAGGCCTTGTCGATCGATTCGATGACCAGTTCCCAGGTTTCATGCTTCTTTTCGAGTTCCTTGTAGATCTTCTCCTCGAAGAATATTTTTTCGAGGGAAGTATAATGCCATTTGGCTTCGAGTTCTTCCAGCCGGATCTCCAGTTCGCGCTGTAGCAGATCGCGGGTCTTATCCGTAGAAATGCGCAACAGATCCGAAACCCCGATAAAAACCGGGCGGTTGTCCACGATCACGCAGGCATTTGGAGCGATGCTCACTTCGCAGTCGGTAAAGGCGTATAAGGCATCGATGGTGATGTCCGGTGAGATACCCGGTGCGAGCTCAACGTTGATCTCCACATCAGCCGCCGTGTTGTCGGTCACCTTCTTGATCTTGATCTTGCCCTGATCATTGGCTTTGACGATGGAGTCCATCAGCTGGGTGGTCGTCACGCCATATGGCACATCCCGGATGACTATGTTCTTCTTGTCGATCTCTTCGATATGTGCCCGGCAACGGATACGGCCACCTCTTTTGCCCTCATTATAGGCCCCGGCATCGATCATACCACCGGTCAGGAAGTCTGGCAGCAGTTCGAATTTCTTACCCCGCAGATACTTGATGGACGCGTCGATCAGCTCGTTGAAGTTATGGGGCAGGATCTTGGTAGAAAGGCCCACCGCAATACCATCAGCCCCCTGGGCTAGTAGCAGCGGGAATTTCATCGGGAGGGTGACGGGTTCCTTCTTCCGTCCGTCGTAACTCAGCTGCCATTCGGTGGTCTTGGGGTTGAAGGCTACTTCGAGGGCGAACTTGCTCAATCGCGCCTCGATGTATCGGGCGGCGGCGGCATCATCGCCAGTACGCACATCTCCCCAGTTGCCCTGGGTATCAATGAGCAGGTTTTTCTGACCGAGGTTCACCAGGGCATCCTGGATGCTGGCGTCTCCGTGCGGATGGTACTGCATCGTCTGGCCGATGATATTGGCCGCTTTGTTCAGCCGGCCGTCATCCATCTCCTTCATCGCATGCAGGATGCGACGCTGTACAGGCTTTAGGCCGTCTTCGATCGCCGGTACCGCCCGTTCCAGGATCACGTACGATGCGTAGTCCAGGAACCAGCTCTTATACTGGCCGTGGACACCGGACTCGATGCCGGTGACCTCCTGTAATTTTTGTTTCGCGTTGGACATGTCTGTGATGAATTTAAGGTTTGGCCTCCGTCGATGACGATGCCTGAGCCTGCATTCTGACTTCGAACTCCTTCATCGCCCCCAGTGTACCCTGCCATTCGATTCGACCGGAAGTTACCATGGACTTAAGCCTCCAGAGCAGATAGGCATCTCCGGTGGTTTCCTTACCCTTGTTGAGGAATTGCGTGATCACCCTGGAAGCCTTCTGCCATTCTCCCGTCATGAATCCGATCAACAGGTCGTCATAAAAATCCTCACCCTTCCGGATGAGTTTCTTCCCGCCTTCCAGCAGTCGGATACCTGAAGGCTCATTACAATGGCGCTGCCATTCTTCAGGATCAATCTCGAACTCACTCAGGGTGATGGGCCGGGCGAGTTTGCGTGCCTTGAGGAACTCCCGCGGCTGGATCTGATGCAGCCATTGCGGATAAAATATATTGCCCTTTTCGTTGATAAACGGAAGGTTGTTGAGATAAAGGATGAAGACGCGGCCCTGGAAGGCAGCAAGTCGGCTCATGAGCCAGTAATATCCGCTCACATCATGCTTGTTCTGTGCGGCCCATATCCAAATGATTTCCTGCGGATCAGCGGCCATCCGGTCGGTAAGTCCGGCCACCGTCTTAGTATCGTTGACGATGTCCTGATCCACCAGTCCGTCGTAATCCCCACCTGCGAGGACCATCCGCCACCAGTCGCGGCGCGCAGCGATGCCGACCTCCGTATGCAGGTCCGCCAGCGGCCCCACGGCATATTCGTCTTTGATCTCGACGATATCACCGGCCATCGAAGCTTCCATGTCCAGCGCCTGCTGCAGCACGGCGACATCCGCGGTATTGAAAACTATGTGAATCATAAACCTTTCAATATAAATATAAACAAGTCCGAACCGTGATCATCCGGCCACATTCACTGACGCATCCTGCGTTTAAGCCTTGGCGGCTTCAGCTTCCTCCTCGACCACATCAAGTTCTGTGCGGAGGTTCTGTACAATAAAATCCTGACGGTCAGGCGTGTTCTTACCCATATAGTATTCCAGCAGATGCTGGATCTGTGTGTGCTGTTCGAGGAATACCGGCTGCTTGCGGATATCGGGACCGATGAACTTTCCAAACTCATCCGGAGAGATCTCTCCCAGCCCTTTGAAGCGGGTGATCTCAGATTTCGCGCCTAGTTTCCT
>CAJBZC010000301.1 GCA_903959965.1 uncultured bacterium | reverse complement strand
TAGTCCGTTGGGATCGTTGTTCCAGCCACGTTGGGTGGAGAAATGCACCTGCGGACGTAGTGATTCACGATACAGACTGTCTTGCCCGGGGAATCTGTCGTCCTGATGAATGCGTGAAATGCCCTCGACCCGATCTGCAAACCGTATCGTTATGGTACGCCCTTTCAGGACTGATACATCCCGGTAGACCCAGTAATCCGGCGTGGAAGTTGCTACGCGGATGACGGCAGCTGTAGAGTCTATGCCATCCACATCAAATACGACCCGTTGCCGATTGGCCCTGGCTTCAACGGGGATATTTAGGTATCGTTTTTCGATGCGGAACGAGATCACAGTGGATTGGCCGTAGGATATCGTAATCCCGACAATGACCGAGCAGATGCACGCAGAAAATCTCTTGCCCATCCATAGGATTTCGGATATGTTCAACATAGTAAAAATTTATGCTACAAATTAGCAAAGGCAGATCAGAAAAATTCAGGTAACCATCTCCTTGCATTTTGTGCCACGCGATTTACTTCATCCTGAGGTATAGATTGATAGGGCCACCGAAGTCTGGTCTCGATTGGACACCACCCCCCGGCTGCTGCCAGTAGCTTATCCAGCGCAGGATTGGAATAACCGGATTCCTTGAAAGGTAAAATGCTTTCTGAGAAAAACGACTGGATCCGACTTTCTACATCCAATGCTCCGGGACTGTCCGAAAGCATTTGATGCCACCAACGCTGAGCACCTGCAGGACTGAGACAGGCCACATTGGAATAAGCACCATCCGCGATGCCCGTAGCATGTCCGCTGGCCAGGAAATGACCAGGAACAAAAACCGAAAAACACCCGCTGCTCCATGACATCTCATCGTACCATGCTGAATCCCCCGCCGCCGTTTTGATGCCGATCAGCGCCGGGTGACGCGCCGCCAAAGTCTTTAAAGCTTTGGGAGAAAGTACGGTCTTTGCGTGAGGAGGGTTGTATAAGACCAATGGAATCCCATTGGCCGCTTCGGCAATCTTGTCAAGAAACCGGTCCTGCTCATCGGGGGTTGCAGTCACCCAATCGGGCAATATGACCTGATAGGCCGAGGGCCTGAGCGTCACTGTCCGCCGGATACGTTCAATGGAAAGAATAGGCGCTGGATGAGCAGCCCCGATCTGAAATGAAACATTGACCTCGTGGCATTTATCCGCCATTAATTCGGAGATACGATCAAACTCATCCTCCGTTTGGTTGTGAAATTCGCCTGCCGTTCCATTAGAATAAATCCCATCGGGATGAAAGGACACCAGTGCATCCAACTCTGCAGACAACAGATCCCATCGAATTTCCTCTTCGGCATCAATAGGGATCAGAAGGGTACACCAGTTTCCTTTCAGGTTTTCACGGGTCAATACGTTATTTGTATTCATTTTCGGGAAGGTTTGCCGGGGGCATCCAACACTGTCCATGCAATCCCTTCGTATGCACTCTTTGCACCTCCTTCAAATAGCAGCCCCAGTTTTCGGCCAGGTAGCTCTACGAGGTTGGAATAGGCAGCGGGACCTTGGTGTACGCCTTTTGATACCGGCCAGCTGAGGCCACCGTCAAAAGACCAGCGAACCGTCAAATTGACCCGCCCCTTCTGACTTGCCGGGTTGGAAAAAGCGAGAACTGGCTTGCGACCTGCGTCCCATAAACGGACCAGACTTGCCTGACAAACGGGTTCAGGCAGTGATGTATCCTGACGAAGGGCTGACCAGGTTTGTCCACCATCATCGCTCAGAGAAGTCTGACGGAATCGGATGTTGTTGTAATTGCGCATGTTCAGTAACAATTCACCCTTCGACAGCTCGGCGACGGTGCATTCATTTACCTGGTCTGTCGGCGTGCTGCCACCCAGTTTCCAGTTGTCACCCCCGTCGTCGGAGTATATCGCATGTGAGTAGTACTTTTTGCTGCCAGCCTCAATATGATCACAGGGCACGATCAATCGTCCGGCATGAGCGCCCTTTCGAATCTGAATGCCATTGCAGGGCCCGGTGGCGTACCAGGTCCAGTCAGGCTGTTTGACATCCTTGGTGATCTCGCGGGCCTTGGACCAGCTCTTGCCGTCGTCTTCGGAATGCAGGACGAAGATCCTCCGGGTATCCTTACTTGTCTGACTGATGATCTGAGGCTCATGATCTGAGCCCAGATTCCAGGTCGAAAGGAGTAGAATCCTTCCTGTCCGCTCATCAACAATCGGTGCGG
>CAJBZC010000300.1 GCA_903959965.1 uncultured bacterium | reverse complement strand
TTTTTTGATTTAACAACGCATTCAAATCATCCGCTGATTGGCTGGCACTGACGAAAATACGGTCGATGCTGTACTCATTCACAAATTTGATGATCCGATGATATTCTTTCGGCCAGGCATCAAATAAATATATCATACGTGCATGCGATGTACGATCCGCATGTGGTAGATATTTTTGCTTGTCAAGACCCATTAAGATCGCAAACATGCTTTTCGAGTCATTCAACGGATCAAGTAAATACTGCCGCTTTGTAACCGGGTAGCGTTCCATCCCGATCAGATCCCGCATTTTTCCTCTTATTCGGAATATATGCTTAGAAAGTCCGGATATTGACAATGGACGTATTGCAGCATCCTTGAGGATGGCATTCTCAAATAACCAGATATCTTCCGCGAGTATGGTTCGCTGGGTGTTTTCCTGCAGAATGAGCTGCATATGAGGTGTTTATATAGGTTGACTTCGAAGCGTAGTTTCGCTTAGTATGACCACCAAAGACCGTTTTTTTTAATGCACCAATGCTTTGGGAAATCGGCATTGTTCAGCATCTTATCTATGATCTATGTGATGGCCCTAAACAAAGGTACCCTAAGCTTGAGGCACGAAGGTTAAGCTGGTGGAATCTTGTAATGACCAGGCGATGAAATTTCATTTTTCTCAGATTGCCTATTGACATTGCGCATCATCAGCACTATCTTTAGCTCAGATTGGACCAACGCCTTGATTTGTAAGATCCTCATTGATCCCCAGCGGCATCAATCATGATAAAACTAAGGTTGAAGTGTCTGACCTTACCTCCACCTCTGCCCCCTAAAGATCCGTCGCTCCTCAAAATCACTGTTTAACCATCCGTCCGTACATGCCTGTCATGCGTGTTTATCACGTATTTGGGAATGAACGGCTAAAGCAACAGTTCTGATGAAAATGAGGATCGCTGCGCGTATGCGCCAGGTTCAAGAGGAGAAAAAACTGATCATTTATCGCAGATCAGCATCCGGCCCGTCTGAATCCGTTATCAGGAGCATCGATTTTGGTCATTCCAGGTTGAGAAAATCGATCTGCGAACCATTGAATGCTATTATGATACCTGTAAGGTTACCGAATAATAGTCTTTCTTTTGGGAAAGTCATTCAGTACTTAAGGAAACAGCCTGAACACACGGTCACGGAATCTATTGAGATGCTCGTACCCACAAGGCTTGATGATTGATCTGCCTTTCGCCCAATACAGCTTTACAGTAGCACCATCAGTACATGCGCTGATGAATGACTCTGTCAATAATCAATGACTTGTTCCTGAATGTGTTCGGGAAGAGCACGCCATTCATACTGCTGGTTGCGCAGCTGAGGTTCAAACCCGGCTTCTCTGATGGCATCCTGCATGGTCTTATAGGTAAATCGATGCGGTGCCCCAGCCGCACTCACCACATTTTCTTCGATCATGATGCTGCCGAAATCATTGGCACCGGCGTGCAGGCAGATCTGAGCAACTTTCTTTCCGACGGTCAGCCAGGATGCCTGAATGTTCTTGATGTTGGGCAGCATGATCCGGCTGATGGAGATCATTCGGATATACTCTTCCGGCGTCGTCAGGTTCTGAACGCCGCGTATCCTGGTCAACAGCGTGTCCACATCCTGGAAGGTCCAGGGGATGAATGCCAGGAATCCCTTCGCGTGCTCCGGTTTCCTGCCCTGAACTTCGCGAATACGCACCAGGTGCTCAAATCGTTCTTCGAGGGTCTCCACATGTCCGAACATCATGGTGGCAGAGGTTGTGATATCCTGCTGATGGGCTTCCGCCATGACGTCCAGCCACTCCTGTGCTCCACATTTGCCTTTGCTGATCAGCCGGCGAACGCGGTCGACCAGGATTTCCGCACCCGCTCCCGGCAGAGAATCCAGCCCCGCTTCCTTCAGCGCCTTCAATACTTCACGGTGGGTCGACTTCTCCAGTTTGGTGATATGCGCCACTTCGGGTGGCCCGAGCGCATGTAATCGAATATCAGGAAATTCATCCTTGATCTTCCGGAAAGTATCTGTATAAAAGGCCAGTCCAAGTTCAGGATGATGGCCACCCTGTAAAAGCAATTGATCACCCCCATATTTCAGGGTTTCCTCAATTTTCACCCGATAGGTGTCCATGTCGGTGATGTAGGCATCTGCATGTCCGGGTATGCGATAGAAATTACAGAATTTACAATTGGCCACGCATACGTTGGTGGTATTCACATTCCGGTCAATCTGCCAGGTAACCTTGCCGTGCGGTACCTGGATCTTCCTCAATTCATCTGCGATTTGCATCAATTCGGTCAGTGGTGCTTCTCGGAACAAAAACAAACCTTCTTCTGCTGTCAGCCACTCAAATGCCAATGCTTTTTGATACAGGGTCGAAAGATCGTACATAGATGTAAATGTATTTGCAAAGGTACGGAAGCCCGGACACTCCACTTCTGCAACAATGCAACCCTTTCTGTGGTTTTATCATCCATACCTTTAGGTAGTGGCACCAGGCCCGCCGGTCAGCATCTCTTCTCCAAACTATTATTGAGCATGCCCTATAAACTGATAATCATCATTTTATACCTCCTTTTCGTGATTGGCGCGCGCGGGGCGCCGGTCATGGGGGAGCAACCTTCTCAATGGATCACCAGTATCCGGCTCCAGCCGTTGACGGGTGGTGTCATGTTCGTCCGCGCTGTGGTCAATGGGTACCCTGACAGCCTGAACTTCATCCTGGACACCGGCAGTGGTGGAATCTCCCTGGACTCCGCCGCCTGCGCACGCTGGAACATGCCCATCCGTCCTTCGGACAAGACGATCCGTGGGATCGCCGGTGTTCGAAAGGTGAGCTTTCTATATGATGCACGTCTGCACCTGCCCGGTTTGTCGGTCGATAGCCTGGATTTCCACGTAAATGATTATGAGATCCTGTCCAGCGTTTACGGTATTCGGGTGGACGGCATCATCGGCTACAGTTTTTTCAGTCGATACATCGTCCGTCTGGATTACGACATCATGCAGATGGATGTTTTCACCCAGGGTGAGTATGTCTATCCACGGGGTGGTCATTTGCTGCGGCCACTGCTCACAAACATTCCCATTCAAACAGCCTCGGTCCAGGATGCCCGCTGGCTGTCAAGCCGCTTCTACTTTGATACAGGTGCGGGTTTGGCGCTGCTACTTTCGGAATCTTACATACGCGACAGCAGTGTGCTGGCCAACAAAAAGAAGCAGCCGCTCTTGACGCAGGCCGAAGGCGTAGGTGGAAAGATGAACATGCGCATCACCACGGTACGGAAGTTCCGGTTGGGCCCCTATATGTTCAGACGCGTTCCAACATTCCTGTTTGAAGACCCATATAATATCACCAACTACCCCTTTCTGGGCGGATTGATCGGCAATGATATCCTCCGTCGTTTTAATACGGTCATCAATTACTCCAAGCGCGAGATTCATATCATCCCGAACAAGCATCTCAGGGAGCCTTTCGACTATTCTTATACCGGCCTTGGGATGTATCAGATAGACGGACGCGTGGTTGTGGAGGACGTATTACCCGGATCTCCCGGGGAAAAAGCAGGATTCAGAACAGGAGATTTAATCCTGGCGATCAATAACGACATCTCCGGTAATATCCGCGTGTACAAGGAAATGATGCAGCAGACCGGGGTAAAGCTGCGGTTTCTGGTTAGGAACGAGGACGGCATCCGAGTGCTTACCATGCGACCTGCACGCATTTATTGATGCTGTAGTTTTTCCACATATCGAAAATCAGGTTTCCCCTTTTCGTAAATCAACTCCAAGGTGCTCGTTAGAACTTTGCGTCATGGAAATGATGCGTTTAATAAAACGAGCGTTATTCACTTTTAGCATATCATACACCATGGTTGCGCATGCCGTCGCGCAACAACCACCCGTCACCGATACTTCGCTTAGCCATGTCCGTTATATGTCGGAGATCACGCTTGTTGGAAAAAACACCAGAGCGGACATGCACTTTCTCCCTGAAATTGTAGGCACCACCATCAACGCGGGAAAGAAAAACGCGCTCATCGTGATGGATAATGTACAGGGCAACGTCGTGAACAACACGATGCGGCAGGTGATGGCCAAAGTGCCCGGTATTCAGATCTGGGAAAGTGACCCCAGTGGCATTCAGATCGGTATCGCCGCCCGGGGTTTGAGTCCAAACAGAAGCTGGGAATTCAACATCCGCCAAAATGGATATGACATCAGCAGTGATCCGTTCGGATATCCGGAAGCATATTACACGCCACAACTCAACTCCGTTCAGCGCATACAGGTAGTGCGCGGTGCCGCAAGTCTGCAGTATGGCCCACAGTTCGGCGGACTGGTCAATTTTATCTTGAAAGATGGATCCGAAGCGACCAAACCCTTCCAATATGAAACCCAGCAGACACTGGGGAGTTTCAACCTGTTCAACACTTACCACGCGGTCGGCGGTAAGACGGAGAAAATCAATTATTACGGTTTTTGGGATCATCGCCGAGGTGATGGTTTCCGGGCCAACAGCGGCTTCCATGTCAATACCGGCTTTGTCAGTACTACCTGGAAAATCTCTCCCAAGCTCAAGGCCGGCGTGGAATTGACCCACTTCGACTACACCAGCCAACAGCCCGGAGGATTGACGGATGCACAGTTTCAGGCCGATCATATTCAAAGCTTACGCAGCAGAAATTGGTTCGGTGTCCGCTGGTCCATGGCCGCACTGAATCTTGATTATGCCTTCAATCCAACCACGCGGATGAATGTAAAGGTGTTTGGTATGG
Organism: uncultured bacterium; assembly: GCA_903959965.1. Classification (GTDB taxonomy): domain Bacteria; phylum Bacteroidota; class Bacteroidia; order Chitinophagales; family Chitinophagaceae; genus Pollutibacter. The sequence continues at coordinate 46,802 of CAJBZC010000300.1, read as the reverse complement.
AAGGGGTACGAAACAGTGTTGGTTTCCTGCAGCCCTCCACGCTTAAGGACAGTATAAACCCAACCACGTTGACGTATACGAACAGAAGGGTTGACCTGGATCAGTACCGCAACGCAGGTGCAGAGGCCAGATTCATCACAGACTACACCATTGGTCGTCAGAATCATACCTTGTCAACCGGCGCACGCATTTTCACAGGCCATACATTCAGGAGGCAGAATGGCCGGGGAGACACAGGCTCTGATTTCAATTTCAATGTATCAGCACCTTTCCCCACCTCACTTGATTTTCACACCTTCAACACGGCCTTTTTTGCCGAGAATATCTTCCGCATCGGAAAAGAACTGCTGATCATTCCCGGCATACGCTACGAACATATCTCGAACACAACTGCAGGAAGACTTGGACTTGTGGGGAACACGGAAACGAGGACACCTACGGACACCCGTAACCGAAATTTCATACTCCCGGGGATCGCCATGGAATATCATGTAGCAGCCACGGAGATTTATGCAAACTATGCACAAGCCTATCGTCCCGTGCTCTTCAGCGAACTCATCGGAAATCCGACAACAGATGTGATCGATCAAAACCTGCGGGATGCCAAAGGCCACAACATCGACATCGGTTATCGCGGGCGCGTGAAAGACTGGTTGTTTTTCGATGTGAGCGTTTTTTCTTTGGATTATCGCGATCGAGTGGGCATGTTGGCACAGCAGCGTACAGATGGAAGTTTTTATAACCTGCGCACCAACGTAGGTAATAGTCGCAGTCGGGGAACGGAAATGCTCGTGGAATTCAGTCCCGTCAAGGCCTGGATGCAAGGTTCAGTGAAAGGCAACCTGACCTTGTTTGTTTCATCGGCCCTGATCGATGCACGATATGACAATGTCAGGGTGGTCGCCAAGTCTGGTAACAACCTCGTAGAAACGAACCTGGCTGGCAAGCGGGTGGAGAATGCTCCCGCAGGCATTCATCGCGCCGGTATGACCTATGCCCGTGGCCGTCTCACCGCGACACTGCAGTACAGTTATGTGAGCAAGGCCTACAGTGATGCCAATAATACTGCAACAGCCGTGGCAACCGGTGTCAATGGCGCCATTCCTTCATACGAAGTGGTTGATCTGAGCGGTACCTGGCGCTTCAACGAAAAACTCTTTCTGAAGGCAGGCGTCAATAATCTGTTCAATGAAAAGTACTTCACACGCAGAGCCGGCGGCTATCCGGGGCCGGGTATCATGCCTGCGGAGCCACGCAACGGGTTCATTACGGTGGGGGCAAAATTCTGATAACATTACTGAGAAAAAGAAACTTCCCATTTATTTATGGGTTCCGTATAAATCACCTTTTTTATCAGTTTTATTCTGTTTCGCTATTGTTAGAATTACATGGAATAGGCGATCATAGTCATATAATTTCGCTCGAAATGATGTGATGGCTGATCCCAGAAGAGACAGGATTTTCAGGTTTATATTTATGCATCAGCCTGAATCGCTGATGCATTTGCTGAATAGCTTTCTGCCCCTGACCGATCCGATCGTCGGCATAGAATATATGCCGGCAGAATTGCATGCCGAGCACGACGATGGCAGTCTGACTATTGTTGATGTAAGATGCAGGGATGTGAACGGGCGACATTTTATTGTCGAAATGCAACTTCAGAAAACCCCGTTATTTTTCCGACGCGTGTTATTGAATGCCAGCAGAGTGTACAGCAGACAGATCAGAATTGGTGATTCATTGAAGGAGATGCAACCTGTGTATACTTTGTGTCTCCTGGATTACAAGATGTTCCCGGAAAGTCCTGATTGGGTCCATCATATCGATTTCACCACCAGGGCTCTTGAAAGTGCACCTTTTGGCGAGCTACATTTTACCATGGTGGAGATGAGAAAATGGGTAGAAAATGATACTTTTGATAAGTCAGATGTGCGGGATCTCTGGATGATGTATTTCAATAAAACGGAAGAGATGCAACGAGTATTTTCACCCGATGAATTGAAAAAACTGCGGTTCATGAGTGCTGCAGTAGAGGCATGGGATCTTACCCGTTATACAGAGCGCGAACTTTTGCTGATGGACAGCCGCATCGCTAAAATGCTCGCGCATGAGGATCTCGCATTACATTATATTGACCAAGGAATTGAAAAGGGAATTGAACAGGGGATTGAACAAGGTCGAAAAGAAGGCATGTCGGCAGGCCTTGAGGCCAGTCTCCGGATACTATCCATCCTGAAAATTGAACCCGATCTGTCTGATCAGGACATTGTCGATCGCACCGGAATCGATATAGATGTGGTACGCAACATTCGTGTAGTGTTGGCGTGACAGGTTAACCCATGCGCGCTCCTACATTTCATCGCCGCTGATCTCCCCGTTTCGTCGGATATTTGCAACATGATCAAGTTTGACCGTTTCACCCTTTCCAACGGCCTTCGCGTTATTGTCCATCGCGATCATAGTACACCGATGGCTGTTGTCAACGTCCTCTATGATGTCGGTGCCCGGGATGAAGAACCCGCCCGCACGGGATTCGCTCATCTCTTCGAGCACCTCATGTTCGGAGGATCCGTGAACATCCCCGTCTACGACGAGCCCCTGCAGCTGGCGGGCGGAGAGAACAACGCCTACACCACGAATGACCTCACCAATTACTACTGCCAGTTGCCGGCCGAGAATCTCGAAACCGCCTTTTGGCTGGAAAGCGACCGCATGCTGAGCCTGGCCTTCGGCGAAAAAAGCCTGGATGTCCAACGCAAAGTAGTGTGTGAGGAGTTCAAGGAGCATTATATCAACAAGCCTTACGGCGATGTTTGGAAGATCATGCGGGAACTGGCCTACCAGCAACATCCATATCGCTGGATGACCATCGGCCGGGAGCTCTCGCATATCGAAGAAGCTCAACTGGAAGATGTGCGCCGCTTCTTCTTCAAGCATTATCGTCCGGTCAATGCCATCCTGACGGTGGCAGGTAATGTCTATACCGACCAGGTTCGGGAACTCGCCGAAAAATGGTTTGGTGGCATCGAATCGGGCGATCGTTATGAACGAAACCTGCCTCAGGAACCCGGTCAGACAGCGGCCCGCCGTCTGGAGGTAAAGGCCAATGTCCCATTGGATGCCTTCTACAAGACCTGGCATATGTCAGCCCGCATGGATCCCCGCTACTACGCGGCCGATCTCATCACCGACATGCTCGGTGGTGGCGGATCCTCAAGGCTCTATCAGTCGCTGGTAAAAGAGCAGAAACTTTTCAGCAGCATAGATTGCTATCATTTCGGAAGCCTGGATGCCGGCCTGGTGACCATCGATGGCAAACTGGTCAAAGGGGTCGATATCCATGCCGCCGAGGCAGCCGTCGACGCCGAGATCGCAAAGATGTTGAAGGATGGTGTAACAGAAAAAGAACTCCAGAAGGTCAAGAACAAGACCGAAAGCATCATGGCCTTCGAAGATATGAGTGTCATGAGCCGCGCCTCCAGCCTTGCCTTTTACGAACTGCTGGGAGATGCCGCCCTCATGAACGATGAACTCTCAAAATATCGGGCGGTCACCCCTGAAGAGATCCTTACCGAATGCCATCGCATCTTCCGACCAGAAAATAGCAGCACCCTCCATTATCTCGCTGACGGGAAGGAGGCCTGACATCCGGCCGGGCCTTCCTCAACCCTTTCCTTACACACTTTATTCCCGACATAACATGACCCCAGACCGTCAGCATCCGCCACGCATGAAGGACGCCGTTGACCTCACGCTGGAACTCAAGCCTTATCGCAGTTTCACCCTCGACAACAGCATACCCGTTTACGCCGTAGATGCCGGTGCCGAAGAAGTTATGCAGCTGGAGATCGTTTTTCGCGCGGGCAATTGGTATGAATCCGCCAACGGCATCGCCAATGCGGTCAATTCCCTTCTGAAGAATGGCACATCGAAACATAACGCCTTTGAGATCAATGAGCACTTCGAATATTATGGTGCGTATCTCAACCGTAACTGCTACAATGAGACCTCTACCGTCACCCTACATTGCCTGACCAGGCATCTGCCTGAACTCCTGCCCGTCATGCAGGAACTCATCACCGATTCGGTCTTCCCCGAACATGAGCTGGACATTTACCGCCAGAACATGAAACAACGGCTCGAGGTCAACCTCCTGAAATGTGAGTTCGTAGCAGGCAGACTCATCGATGAATATCTCTACGGTTTCGATCACCCATATGGCATTTATTCAAATGCGGAGATGTACGATGGGCTTATTCGCGAGGACCTCAAGGCCTTCCATGACCGATACTATGTGAATGGCCAGGCGATGATCTTCGTCGCGGGCATCCTGCCGGCAGACCTGGAAGCCTCTTTGAATAAAACTTTTGGACAACTTCCACTCAACCGCACGCCGCTGCCGACGATCCTGCATCCCGTGAAACCCACTTTGGAAAAGAAACACTTTGTACTGAACGACCCGGACGGGGTGCAGGGTGCCATCCGACTGGCCAGGCCCTTCCCCAACCGCCATCATCCGGACTTTAAGCCTGCCATGGTGCTGAACACCCTGTTCGGCGGGTACTTCGGATCCCGCCTGATGGACAACATCCGTGAAGACAAGGGATACACCTACGGCATCTACAGCCATATTCAGAACCATATCGGAGCATCCGCCTGGATGGTCAGCACCGAAGCCGGCCGAGAAGTGTGTGAAGCCACCATCCGCGAGATTCATCATGAAATGAAACGGCTGCGCGAAGATGAGATCCCGGACGACGAACTGATGATGGTTCGTAATTACCTCATGGGCACCATCCTCGGAGACCTTGATGGCCCGTTCCAGATCATCGGTCGCTGGAAAAACCTGATCCTGAATGGTCTGGACAGCCAGTTCTTCTATGATACACTCAAAACCATCCGGGAGATCACGCCACAGGAATTGAACGCCCTGGCTGACAAGTACCTGCGGGAAGAAGACTTCTACGAACTTACGGTCGTCTGACGACACGGGAACTGCGGAAAATGCATAGGCCTACCCCATTTTTTGCGTAACTTGAATGACAAATCCCTGTGGTTATGCGTTTCCTGCTTCGACTCTTCTTCACCTGGCTGGGGGTGCTCATCGCATCTTACCTGCTTGATGGCATTCAGGTGCGCGATAATATCACTGCCCTGGTGGCTGCGGCCGTCCTGGCGCTGCTGGATTCTTTCGTGAAACCCATCCTCATCCTCTTGACGATCCCCTTCACCCTTGTCACCCTCGGACTCTTCCTGCTGGTGATCAATGCGGTGATCGTTATTCTGGGTGCGGAGCTGGTAGATGGCTTTGAGGTTCGGGGTTTCGGCTGGGCACTGGCCTTCAGCCTCATCGTATCCCTGATCGTCACCCTCCTGGAAGCATTGGACAAAAAGATGAACCGTGACTGATCAGGTGCCGCCGTAATCTTGATTTCTGAATTCATCCTAACGAACTTCGCATCATGATGCATTTCGACCGAAAGGGATTGACGGATGCCGAACTGATGGCCATCTACCGACAGTTGCTGTTGCCGAGGATGATCGAAGAAAAGATGCTGATCCTGCTAAGGCAGGGCCGGATCTCCAAATGGTTTAGTGGAATCGGTCAGGAGGCCATATCGGTGGGTGCGGCACTGGCTATGGATTCCGACGAATGGATCATGCCCCTGCATCGAAATCTGGGCGTGTTCACTGTTCGCGGCATGTCACTGGAGAAACTTTTCCTGCAATGGCAGGGACGATTCGAGGGATTTTCCAAAGGTCGGGAACGCAGTTTTCACTTCGGATCAACCGAGCATCATATTTGCGGGATGATCTCCCATCTCGGGCCCCAACTTGCCGTGGCAGAGGGCGCGGCGCTGGCCTACCGGCTCCGGAACCAACCCCGTGCTTCCCTTACCTTCACCGGAGATGGCGGAACTTCCGAAGGCGATTTCCATGAAGCCCTGAACGTCGCGGCCGTTTGGGATCTGCCGGTCATCTTCATCATCGAGAATAATGGCTATGGACTGAGTACGCCCGTTTCAGAACAGTATAAATGTGAACGGCTGGTGGATCGCGCGCGTGGATATGGCATGGAAGGTATCAGGATCGATGGGAATAATATCCTGACGGTGTTGGATACCGTCCGGGGCGTTCGTGATTATTGCATTCGAAATAAGAAGCCCTACCTCATTGAATGCACCACCTTCCGCATGCGCGGACATGAGGAGGCTAGCGGAACGCACTATGTGCCCCCGCATCTCTTCGAGGAATGGGGCAAGAAAGATCCTGTTTCCAACTACGAACTTTACCTTCTCCGCACCGGAGTGATGGATGCAGAAGGCATGGCTGCGATCCGTGCCGAATTTTCATTATACATCGACAAGTCCGTTAAGACCGGGCTCGCCCCCGGCAAGATCCCGGCCGATCCACAGAATGAACTTCGGGATGTCTACGCGCCGATGCCCGAGGTCGATACCACCTCGCAAGAGACTGATACTTCCGATCGCCCCAGACGATTTCCGAAACCTGTGCCCGCCTCCATTCCTGAAGCGAGGGAACCGATGAGATTTGTTGATGCCATTCGGGAGGGGTTGACAGAGGCCATGCAAAGGCATCCCGAACTGGTGCTCATGGGGCAGGATATCGCAGGATATGGCGGCGCCTTCAAGGTCACGGATGGTTTGATGGACCGATTCGGTGCCGACCGGGTCAGAAATACCCCACTCTGTGAAAGTGCCATCATCGGCACCGCGCTTGGCCTCTCGCTGGAAGGTATCAAAAGTATGGTCGAGATGCAGTTCGCCGATTTCGTAACCTCCGGTTTCAACCAGATCGTAAACAACCTCGCCAAGATCCACTATCGCTGGGGCCAACCCGCAGATGTGGTGATCCGGATGCCGACCGGTGCCGGTGTCGGTGCCGGCCCCTTCCACTCGCAGAGCAATGAGGCCTGGTTCACGCATACGCCCGGACTGAAGGTGGTGTACCCATCAACCCCCGCCGATGCCAAGGGACTACTGATCGCAGCCTTTGCGGATCCCAATCCCGTCATGTACTTTGAGCACAAGGCGCTTTACAGAAGCATCTCGGGTGTCGTGCCGGAAGGATATCATCTCGTACAGATCGGCAAGGCCCGGCAGGTCAGCTCCGGCCATGACCTGAGCATCATCACTTACGGTATGGGTGTGATCTGGGCAGAGGATTATGCAAAGGCAAATCCATCCATCTCCCTTGATATTCTCGACCTGCGGACATTGCTCCCCTGGGATACCGATGCCGTCGAGGCATCTGTCAGTCGCACAGGTCGCGTACTGGTGCTGCATGAGGACACCCTCACCGGAGGCTTCGGCGGAGAGATCGCCGCCTGGATCGGAGAGCATTGCTTCCGTTGGCTCGATGCGCCTGTTATGCGATGCGCCAGCCTGGACAGTCCCGTCCCCTTCGCCCGCGAACTCGAAGACGTTTTTCTGGCTAAACATCGGCTGCATTCGACCATAGAGAAACTGATGGCGTTCTGAAGCACCCAACCCACCAAAACCAACCACATGAAACATCTGCTGATCATGCTAGCCTGCCAAACCCTGTCATGGGCCGCGCAGGCCGGGGATACATCTGTCATCGCAAAGCTCCGACCGCATCTCCCGCTGATCGATCGGATCTGTGCGGATTTCGCCAGACAGCATCATATTCCAGGCGTTTCCGTCGGGTTGGTGGCGAACGGTCAGTTGATGCATACCGTTAGTCTTGGTGTGACGGACATGGCCCGGAACACACCGGTAACTCCGGCCTCCGTCTTTCGGATCGCCTCCATGTCCAAGAGTTTCACCGCTATGGCCATCCTGAAACTCAGGGATGCCGGGAAGCTTCAGCTGGAAGATCCGGCAGAACGTTACATCCCATCTTTGAAAGGTCTGAAATATCCCACCGCGGATGCGGCGCCGGTCACCATCAGACACCTGCTCACCCACGGCGCAGGATTTCCGGAAGACAATCCCTGGGGCGATCGTCAGCTGGCGGACAGTGATGACGAATTCAACGCCTTCCTGAAACAGGGCATTACCTTTTCTACCGCACCGGGTACGGCCTATGAATACAGCAACCTCGGCTTCGCGATGCTCGGAAAGATCATCACGACGGTGTCGGGCCAGCCTTACCAGCAGTTTATCCGGGAGCAGATCTGGAAGCCGTTGGGTATGCGGCATGTTGCCTGGGAATACAGCGAAGTCGAGCCGGCGCTTCTGGCACATGGTTATCGTTATCAGGACAATCGATACACGGAAGAACAACTCCTGCATGACACGCCCGATGGATCCTGGGGTGCCATGGGCAGCATGCTGTCCTCTGTGGATGAGTTTGCCGCCTACATGAATCTTCATCTCTCGGCCTGGCCACCGTCAGATGCTACGGAAAGCGGGCCTGTTCGCCGTGCCTCCATCCGGGAGATGCATCATCCCTGGCGTTTCAGCGCGCTGAACCCGAACTACACTTTCCCGGGCGGCCGGGTTTGCGCGACGGCTGCTGCCTATTGTTATGGATTGAGATGGGTGCGCGACTGCGAGGGCAGGACCTTTGTCGGCCACAGCGGTGGTCTGCCGGGCTTTGGAAGCCACTGGCAGGTCATGCCGGAATACGGACTGGGGATCGTGGCCCTCGGCAACCGGACCTATTCCCCGATGTCGGTGCTGACCATGCAGATCCTGGACACCCTAGTTCGGCTCACCGGACTGAAACCCACCGCCATTCCTGTTTCACCTATCCTTCAAACCCGGATGGAGCAGCTGACCCGGATCATTCCGGATTGGAAAGGTGCAGAACAAAGCGCCATTTTCGCCGAAAATTTCTTCCCCGATTACACACTGCCACTGCTGCAACGCCAGTCGGCGGAGATCTTTGGAAAGATCGGTGCTGTCAGACGTGTCGGGTCGATGCGGGCGGAAAACAACCTGCGGGGTACGTTCACCCTCGAATGCGAAAGGGGTCGGGCAGATGTGTATTTCACCTTAACGCCGGAAAAAGTTCCGTTGATCCAGGAATACAGGATCCGCCTGATCAACTGATCAAACTTCAAGTTCGCTCAAAGTGCCCCTTCCAGTCCTTGAATTAAGCGATCGAAACCTGCGGGGTAGTTGTTGCTGAGTACGATGATGGTGTGTCCGCTCTCCGGATAACGACGGAACATGGTCTTATATCCGGGATTGTCGCCGTCGTGCCAGATCACCCGAGCACCTTTCTTCGTATTGGAAAGGAACCAGCCGAATCCGTAACCGGTCGCCGACCCGTCGTTCAGCACCCCTGAGCGCCAGGCCTCCGACCCGCTTCGGGTCCCCGGAATCTTCGCCTCGCGAAGTGCACGATCCCAGGCCAGCAGATCTTTGGCGCGTGCACTCACCCGTCCGGGTCCCTTCCGATTACCCAGCCAGATGGTGTAGTCTGAAGAAGGGAAGGAGTCGGCCCGCACATGACGCTTCTGATTTTCAACCCAGACATGACCGCGCGCAAAGTGCCTGATTCCGGATTTGACCGTGTTGGAGCGGATGTCTGCCCCAGTCATACCCGCCGCCTTAAAAATGCGGCCTCGGCATAATTCGATGAAATCCATACCCGTGACGGATTCTGCTAAGCTCGCCAGTACTACATAACCTGTGTTGCTGTACTCAAATCGTTCTCCCGGTTTGAACAAAGTGGGCGGGGCATATTTTTTCAGATAGGCCAGGATGTCTGGATTCCCCGCCACCTTCGATTTATCCCAGTACTTGTCCATCACCGCCTGATAATCAGGTAGTCCGCTCGTATGGTTCAGCAGATGCCGGATCCGGATGCCCGGATAGGGGATGTCTACATATTTTTCGACAGGATCATCAAAACCCAGTTGTCCGGCCTCCTTTAAGCCGATGATGATGCTTGCCGTGAACTGTTTGGAAACTGAAGCCAGCTCGAAGATGTCATCCCGCCTGATCTTATCATCGCTGTTGAAGTCCCGCATTCCGTAGGCTTTGTGAAACAGGGCCCTGCCATCCTTGGCGACGAGTACCACCCCACTGAAAGTGGGTTCAGATGCCATGACTGATTGCATCCTGTCTTTCAGGGAAGCCTGGGCATGGCCATTGAGTGGGTTCAGGACGCTGATGCCACAGAACCCGACCCATGATAGAATATAAGAAATTTTGGTCATATTTCAAAAGTTATCGGGTTCACTTGCGACAAAGATTATAATATAAACATTTGATTTACAATATATTGAACATCATTCTCCTGGCTTATAGCGTTTTTCTGAAGCGGCGAGGACATCTTCCCGATAGAACAGTACGTCTTTGAACCTGCCTTCGGTGTACATGCCCGACTGATCCGAGAAATGCCTGGAACCGGGATCCTTGCTGACCCCGCCGGCGAGCACGGAACGCGCGCGGATGCGTGGGCCGAATTCGACGGCGCAGACGAAGCTGTTGCCGCTGACTCCATAGCGCTTGATGGTCCCCGGCATCTTCCGGCTCACATAGGCCGGCAGGCAGCCCCAGGTGGAGGCGGTGAATGCAACGGGCAGACTCGCCCGCCGGTCATCATAGATTTCGCGGATATCACCGGTCAGTCGCTGAAAGCGGTTGTAACTTCCCCAGCTGACCTGCCAGGTTCCGAATTGTGCTTTCAACTCATGGAGCACTGCAGAGAGCGGGCGGAGCAGTTCCATCGCATCGGCCGTAGCGGCGAACCGCTTCGTGACGCTCACCTGGTCCGATTCTCCCTGTTCGATGTACACCCGTTGCAGCAGGGGGTTAAGTCGCTGGCCCCATTCGACGGCCAGCGTAGTGGCCACGGATGAAGTATCGCAGTGGTAGTCCCAATTTACCAGCAGTCCGATGGCGGAAGCCAGGTCGGGTGAGAGGGTATCCGTGTTTGCGCCGCGCGTCTGCCAGACTCTGTACAACGCGGGTATCAACACTTCGAAAGCTGCCAGCCGACGATCATAACCGGCCTGGATCAAACCTTCGAGCGTGACATTTTTCAATCCTTTCATGACCCTGACGGCGTTGACGCCCCGAAAATTTTCGCCGTCGGGTGCCATGTATGGGGGATAAGCGCGCTTGTTGGGGCTCGTCTCACCGGCGGCGGTGAATGGGGTGGAATTGCAGTTCTGGATCCAGCCGTTGGCCGGGTTGATGAGTTTGACACAGGCCTCGGCATCGTGCAGCCCCTTCCATTCCGTGGCCCGGGTGCTGCCGTCGACAGGGCGACCCCAGTCAAAGGCTGTGTCCCGCACCGGCATATAGTTGCCATGCCAGTAAGCGATGTTTCCGTTCCGATCCGCGAATACCGTGTTATTGGATGTGTTGCCGCGCAGGTCCATCACCTTTTTGTAGTCTTCCAGCCCCCGGGCTTTGGTGCGCTGCCAGCTCTGGATCAAGCTGTTCATCGCCCGGTTGTAGGATCTTACGCTGAGCCAGGTGTTTTCGTCTTCCCTGCCCAGTACCGGACCGTGGTGGGTGGAGTATGTCGTGAACACCCGGCTTCTGATGCCCTCTTTCGTCAGATAACGGATCTCCATCTGTTTGGTGTTGACTGGCCGCTCAGCGCCCTCATAACGATAGAAGATCTTTCCATCGCGCCGCAGGATCCTCTCCCGGTACACATCAGATACGTCGGCATTGCTGGAGGTATGCATCCATCCACAGTATTCGTTGAAGCCCTGATAGATGAAAAACTGTCCCCAGGTGACGGCTCCGTATGCATGCAGGCCTTCTTCACTCACCATCTGCACTTCCGGTCTGAAGTAGAAGGTCGTGTGTGGGTTGATGTACAGCATCGCCCGGCCCGAGGCCGACAGCGAAGGGGCGATCGCGAATCCGTTGGAGCCCAGGGTTTCCTTGACAGATTGTTGTTCCAGGAGGTTGACCGCCGCTATGGGCTGTCCGGTATGGAAGGCCTTCACATCTTGCGGGCCAAGGTTGCCCGTGCTGATGGCACCGATGCTGCCGTCTGTCCATAACAACGGATACCAGGCCTTGAAGCGGGTCAGTAGTTGTGGCTTTACCTCTGGATGCCGTTGCAAGTAATAGTTAATGCCATCCGCCCAGGCATCCAGCAGTGCGCGCAGCCAGGCCGGACTTTTCCTGTAATCTTCGACCGCTTCTGCCGAGTCGATGATCTGTCGGGTGTAGAGATCCTTCCAGATATCGGATTCTCCGTTGATTTCAGCGAGTCGGCCCAGTTTCTCGATATAGTTCATTTCCACCCTCGGGAAATCATCCTCGCATTGGGCGTAGATCAGTCCGAACACGGCGTCCGCGTCGGTCTTTCCATACACATGGGGTACCCCCCAGTTATCCCGGATGATCTCGACCCGTGATGCCTGGTCTGCGAATCGCTTGATATCAGCTGTTGACTGAGACTTGCTCACCGATGGTGTCATGGTCAGCAGCAGCACCATTTGTTGCAGGAGTCGGCGCAGGACCCCACCTTTGCGTATGTCTTCCATGGAATTCGTTCTCTTTTCCGAAGATAAGTCAAAGCCTTCGAGGATGGCTGCCTGTGAGTGGCATCGGCTAACTTTTGGTGACAGATCGCTGGGCTTGTATGTGCCGGACTCAAACTCCGTCAAAGAGGCGTATGAAACATTGCGGAATAGGGGAGATGAGGTATTGTTTCCTTATTGGGCGCATCTCTGGCCGTCTTCAAAGGGCCTGTGTGAAATGTTGGCGGAATACCCGGAGATCATTGAAAATCGGCGCGTTCTGGAACTGGCGGCGGGTCTGGGTTTGCCTTCTTTGTTTGCATCTGGATTGGCGGCATCTGTTTGCTGCACAGACAGATCCCCGGAAGCCATGGCACTCGTGAAGGCATCAGCCCTGCGGAATGGCATCCCTGAACTGGAAGCAACTGTGTTGGACTGGAACGATCTCCCTGCCGAACTGCCTTTTGATATAGTGCTTCTGAGCGATGTGAACTATGATCCGGAAGACTTGCCCGGCTTGCAAACATTGTTCAACCGATTGCTAGGTGCCGGCCTGTTTATTGTCTTGTCCACCCCTGAACGCATTGTGGCGACGAGCCTGTTGACTCATCTGATGCCCTTTGTTCGTCTCCGGCGTGAATACGAAGCTGAACCCGGCCGCAGTGTACATGTCTTCTGTCTTACTCAGTCGGCAGACGGTTTCACCAGCAACCGGTGAAATCGCTCGAGTTCCTGTCGTTCGACTGCCGTCAATGGGTCCATCTTTTCGTATTTCTGTTGGAGAATCTTCACCATGCGGTGTTCGGGATATCGACTCAGGATTTCCGCGATCAATCTTCCGGCGGTTTCATCCTTCTCGTAGATGGGAGAATGTGTAGGTGCATCTGATCTGAAACGTTGCGGTTTTTTGCGGATTTCCGCTGCCAGGGTGGCTTTTTGAGCATCGGTGATCCCCGTAACTTTTTCCGCTTTTCCCAGGAGTCCTTCCATCTGTTTGCGGCTTAGTCCGCCCAAATCATGATACTGACGGTACAGTCCTTTCAGAAACGTATTGTCCGGGTAATGATCCATGGCGAGCAGGATCACATCATTCAGGACATCCACATCGGGTTTCTTTCGGTACATAATTCGATTGTTGATGGTTCAGTGCTGTCAGGAAGCATCCCGCAGGACTTCCAGTGGTGGGCGGTTCACGACCTGCCGGCTGTTCGCCATCCCGATGGCAACTGTGAGCAGGCAGACGCCGGTGAATACGCTGATCACAGGCATCCATTGTGGTCGGAAAGCGGTATCGAACACCTGTTCTGCGAGGATCCAGCTTCCACCCATGGCGAGCAGGATGCCTGTCAGCGCTGCCATGGCGCCCAACATCAGGTATTCGATGGCGGTGATGGCGAGGATCTGCCGGCGGCTGGCCCCGATGGTGCGAAGCAATACACTTTCCCGCATCCGCTGATATTTGCTGATGAGTACGGAGGCGATCAATACCACTACTCCAGTGGCCATACAGTACAACGCCATGAAACGGATGACGAATCCGATCTTGTCGAGCAGGGTGGATACCACATCCAGTACTAATCCCAGGTCGATGATGGAGACGTTGGGAAAAGCCTTCACCACGGCCTGCTGATACCTGGCGGATTCTTCCTGCGATTCGACACGACTGACCAGTACATGGAACTTCGGCGCTTTCTCCAGTACACCGGCCGGGAACAGCACCAGGAAATTCGTCTGGATTCGGTTCCATTCCACCTGGCGCAGGCTCCCTACGATGGTGGCCATCGGAGCACCCTGCACATCAAATGTCAGCGTATCCCCTAATTTAATTCCGTTACGTTTTGCCAGTCCTTCTTCCAGGGAGATCAGCGGTGCTTTGGTCTGATCTTTCCAGACACCTGTCCATTCGCCCTTCTTGATCCGTTCGGAGGCTAGAAGGGTATCACGAAACGTCACGCGGTACTCCCGGTTGAAGAGCCAGGGCCGCATGGGCAGGCTGGTATCCTTGCGGAGGCTGTCGATATCGATTTGGTTCACTGATGTCAGCCGCATGGTTACGATCGGTACGGTCCCGGAAACGTTCAGCCCCTGCCTTTTTGAAATGGCTACGATCGAGTCGCGCTGGGATTCCTGGATATCGAACACCACGATGTTTGGCTGGGCTCCTGTTGTGGACAGCCGCACCCTGTCCAGCAGTATTGACTGGATGAACAATACGGTACAGAAAAGCGCCGTGCCCAGACCGATGGACATGAGCAGCACCAGTGTCTGGTTCTGGGGCCGGTAGAGATTGGCCAGGCCCTGTCGCCACACATATGGCCAACCGGAGGGGAAGAACCGCTTCACTGTCCACATCAGGAGGCGGGCGAATCCGGCGAGTATTAGAAAAGATACGACTACCGCCAGGGTGAAATACAGTGATGGTAAGGCCTGCCTGATCTGCAGAAAACTGAAGCCCCAGATGAAGGCCAGCATCAGCAGATAAACGAAAAGACTGGTCAGCCGATCGCCTTTGTCAGACTGAAAATCCATTCGCAGGGTGTTGAGCGGGGAGATGCGTCGGATGGAGAGTAGCGGTGCGAGGGCAAACAGCAGGGAGATGATCAAACCCAGGCCAAGCCCCGATCCGATGGCCTGCCAGGAGATCCTGGCTTCCACGCTGACGGGCAGTATATCCTTCAACAGCACGGGCAGGTAGAACTGAAGGGCAGATCCGAGCATGGCGCCGACCATGGAACCCAGTCCCCCGAAGGTCAGGATTTGGAAAAGGTAGATCAGGAAAGCCTGTTGTGAAGTAGCGCCAAGGCATCGCAGGATAGCGATCGTTCCGATCTTCTCCCGGATGTACACATGTATGGCGCTGGCCACCCCGATGCAGCCGAGCAAGAGGGCCACGAAGCCGATGAGTGAGAGGAAACGACCGACATCCCGGAAGGACCGGCTGGTTTGTTCCTGTTGCCGTTCGATGGTTGTGAGTTCGTAACCTGCCCCTTCGATGCGGTCTTCAATGCGCTCCACCAGGCCGGCTACATCCGTTTTCCGGTCGAATTTGATGTAACGGGCATGATTGATCCGGCTGCCGAATTGTTCGAGACCGGTTTCGGGCAGATATCGCATCGGCATGAAGATCACCGGTGCCACGGCACTGGTCAGTCCCGTCTGTCCGGGTGCGGATTCAAGCATGCCGGCGATCCTGAAGGTGGTCATGCCCAGTTGCACGGTATCTCCCACCTCCCCGTTGAACTGCAGCAGCAGGCCTTTGTCCACCAGGATCTCCTGCCGATCCCGGAAACTTCGCCCGGCGTTGGCGGGGATGGTTTTCAGCTGACCATAGAACGGATAATCTCCTTCCAATGCCCGCACCTGCACGAGTCGCGCACCACCTGATTTCAGGAAAAGGGCCATGGAGGGGAAGCTTTTCTGGGAGGCCCGGCGATCCCCCAGGGAGTCAGCAAGTTTGCCGAGGTCTTCGTTCAGGGCTTTGTTACCGGAGATGACGAGGTCGGCGCCCACCAGTTCGGCCGCCTGTCGTTCGATCTCGGAACGGAGGCTGTCGCTCAGCGATTGTACAGACACCAGTGCAGCGATGCCCAGAATGATGGATGATATGAAGAGGAATAGTCTGGAACGGTTCCGGCGGCTGTCGCGCCATGCCATCTTGAACAGCCATGCCACCGACGGACCTGAGGGTCTGGAAGAAGTAATCATCTGAATAGGTTGTCGGTGATCAATTGGATGTCTTCTCTGATGAAGTATTCAGGTCTGATATGACCTTGCCGCCTTTGAGTGCGATGATTCTTCCGGTTTTGGCCGCCAGTTCCGGATTGTGCGTCACCACTACGAGCGTGGTACCAGCTTCACGGTTCAGATCGAACAGCAGCCGCTCGATGAGTTCGCTGTTTTCCGCATCCAGGTTACCCGTGGGTTCATCTGCAAAGAGGATGCGGGGTTGGTTGGAGAAGGCTCTGGCGATCGACACGCGTTGCTGTTCGCCACCGCTGAGCTGCACGGGATAGTGATCCTGACGATTGGCGAGTCCTACTTTCGAGAGCAGGTCCATGGCATGTGACCGGATGTTTTTCAGTCCTTGCAGTTCCATGGGCACCATGACGTTTTCCAGCGCCGTCAATGTGGGGAGCAGCTGGAAGTTCTGAAATACGAATCCGATGTGCTGGTTGCGTACCCGGGCACGCTGATCTTCATCCAGGGATTCCAGCGAGATGCCATTGAGCCGTATGCTGCCTTCCGTCGGTCTGTCCAACCCTGCGCAAAGCCCCAGCAGGGTAGTTTTTCCACTGCCGCTGGGTCCGATGATGGCCACGGTATCCCCGGCAAGAATGTCGAAATGGATGTCGTCAAGCACCTTCAACCGGTGATCGGCAGTACCATACGATTTTGAGACGTGGGAAACGGACAGGATGGTATCCATGAATTTCTTTTGATTACAGGTTCATTCGGTACTAGGCACCGCTTTTTCTGAAATAAAATTACCTCAATTTTGAAGTGCCCGTTTGAATCTGCGGTAACTCCAAGCCTGAAACATGAAAAAGCCTTGTCTGTTCGCCATTTGGCTGATGATCTGCTTGTTCTCCTGTACCGAGGGTCCCGGTAAGGGCTCAGAAAAAGCCGTTGCCGACACGACTGCTCAGCCGGCGAAAAGCAGTGTTTCGAGGAAACGCATCCTGTTTTTCGGCGACAGTCTGACGGCGGGATACGGATTGGAGGATCCGGCGCAAGCCTTCCCCGGCCGCATTCAACGGATCATAGACTCCCTTGGATTACCGTGGGAGGTGACGGCATCCGGACTGAGCGGAGAGACATCCGCCGGAGGTGCCGGTCGGATCGAATGGGTAGCCGGTCGTCAGCCCGTCGATATCCTGGTGCTGGAACTGGGTGCGAATGACGGTTTGCGTGGCATTTCTCCTGCCGAAACCCGCAAAAACCTGCAATCTATCATCGATCAGATGCGGAAGTTGCATCCTGAAGCGCAGTTGGTGATGGTTGGCATGCAGGCCCCTCCTAATATGGGAAAAACTTTCACCGACAGTTTTCGGTCGGTATTTCCTGACCTGGCTGTGGAGAATAGCATGAAGCTGGTGCCATTCCTGTTGGATGGCGTAGCCGGCGATCCTGTATTGAACCAGGCAGACGGAATCCATCCTACTGCGGAGGGGCATCGTTTGCTGGCAGACAATGTGTGGCGCATCCTTGGGTCGATGCTTAAAAATGATTGATCAACGATTTTCGTTGGCCTTCAGCACCCGGATGAAATTGCCCCCCAGGATCTTTTTGATGTCTTTAGCTGAATAGCCTCTTTGTACCAGCCCTTCCGTGATCTTCGGAAAATCCTCCGCACCGTTGAGTTCGCGCGGGGGTGCCTCGATGCCGTCGAAGTCGGAACCAAGTCCCACATGATCGATCCCCGCTACTTTCACGATGTGATCGATGTGATCGAGGAGCAGGGAAATGGAAGGCCGGATCTTCAGATATTCGTCGGCATGTTCTCGGGCAACGTTGATGCGGGCGTAGTCTGGCTGCATGCCTGTCCGGATGAGGCTGTCGACCTTGTTTCGTTCCCGCTTGCGGAACTGACCGGCTTTTTCCTCATACGTACTGTCGATGAATCCGGCGTAGAAGTTCACATGTACCACACCGCCATTGCGGGCGATGGCACGCAGCTGGTCATCTTTCAGGTTCCTGCGATGTGGGCTGAGGGCGTAGGCGGAACTGTGTGATGCGATGATCGGCTTGTTTGTCAGTTCGATGACATCCCAGAAGGTTTTTTCCCCATTGTGTGATACATCGACGATCATCCCCAGCTCGTTCATGCGACGTACTACTGTCTTTCCGAAGTCGCTCAAGCCCATTTGTTTGAGTGTTTCCGGATGGGTGGTTTCGTCCAGCGCCGAACTGGCCCAGGTGGTGGAATTGTTCCAGGTTAGTGTCATGTATCGAACTCCGCGCTGAAAAAGGGTGTCCAGTTTTCCAAGGTCGTCCTCGATCATATGCCCGCCTTCGACGCCGAGCATCGTCCCGAGTTTGCCTTTTTTTACGGCTTTCGTGAGGTCACTGCTGTTACGGACCCAGGCCATTTTTTCCGGATTTCGTTTCACCCAGGCATGGACTGAGTCGATTTCCCGGTGGGCCCAGGCGTAGGGATTGACCTGCTCACCGCCACAGAATATCGAGAAGATCTGGATATCGACGCCTCCCTCCTTCATCCGGGCCAGATCAGAATGTGTCTTGCCACGGAGGTCCGAATCGAACAGTTGCCCATTGCTGACACCGTTGCTGGGGAAATCATTATGCGTATCGATTAGCACGGACCGGTTATGAATATTCCTTTTTGTTTGGGCAGATAGGTTTCCATGCAAGGTGAATGCGCTGAAAATGAGCAATAATGCGCGCCGTGTTCTAAACATACAGAGGCTTTTGCTAAAGATAGCGATTGCCTGTTCAATCCCCGTTCATTTGAATTTCCAGAAGTCGGGTCCTGGGAGGATGCCCTGCTTGTAAAGTCGGGAGGCATCCAGGATGTATTGATAAAACTGGTATTCGGCGGTGGCCGCGGTGAATTCGTAGGAAGGTCTATACACGATCATGAAGCGGTCGAGGTCCATTCCTTCCAAACTGGTGAGATTCTTTACCAGGTTCTTATTGAAGCGATAATTGACAAATTTCTCCGCTTCTTCGGCCAGTAGTCGGTTCTGCAGGCTTCTCATGCTGCGTTGCATTCGGAAGCGGAAGAGGTTGATGATGCTGTTGGGATCCAGGCCTGCCCCACCCATGATATCGCCGCCAGAGGTCACAGAGAGCCCCCGCTCAAATCCGAACGCTTTTCCATATTTCTCCCGGTTTTCTATGCTGTCTTGTCGATATGTTTTTTTGATTACTACCACTTCCTTGAGGGTCTTGTACTTATCGGATACAGTAACCAGCAGTGAGACGTCGAATCCCTGATGGTATTTGATGTCTTTGACGGGAAACAGCGTGGTGGATCGGTTTCTATAGAAGAAAGCGACCGAATCCCGGGATGTGACAGGGATGCGATACTGTCCAATGGAGTCTGTATAAGTAACATTCCCCCCCGTACTGGTGACGCGCACCATTGGGATGGACACCATTCGGGTCGAATCATATACGGTTCCGCGCAGGAGGATCTCCGATTGCCCATACCCTGCCACAGGCTTCAGCTGGCCAAGCAAGAGGCCGATACTCCACAGGATACCGTATCGGACAGCGACATTCATCATGGCGTCATGGATTCAATGGACGACAAATCAATCGGGCAGTCTGCTCCCAGCAAGAATTTCTCAATGACGGCAGGAAAATATCTGTGTTCCAGCTCATGGATGCGGGTGGCCAGTGATGCTGGCGTCTCTCCGGGCAGGATTGGAATATCCGCCTGAAAGATATGCGCGCCATGGTCGTATAGTTCATCCACCAGATGGATCGTGATTCCGCTTTTTGTGTCTTGGTCAGCGATGACGGATTCATGAACATTCATACCGTACATGCCTTTTCCGCCGTGCGAGGGGAGCAATGCCGGGTGGATATTCAGGATGCGCCCCCGATAGGCATCTACCAGTCTGTTAGGCACTTTCCAAAGAAATCCGGCAAGGATAATCACATCAATGCCGAAATTTTCGAGTTCCGGGATGTAAGCATCCCCTTTCATGAAACGTTCTCTTTCGATCATCAGTTTCGGAATGCCCGCTGTCTGGGCGATGTTGAGCACTCCTGCTCCGGGCCGATTGCAGACAATGAGAGATACCTCAATGTCAGCATGGTTCCGGAACCTCTTCATGATCTGTTGGGCATTGCTTCCGGCACCTGATGCAAATATTGCAAGTTTCTTCATGCTGTTGCGCTGAGGTTTCCAAACCGCTCTTATTTACCGGACTCAAGGCATAGCGCCGGCCGGATCTGCCATTTTGTTCTTGGTTTCACGTCGAATGACACCCATCCACATGAGGATTTTCTTTTCGTAGTTCCAGAAAAATCGGAATTGACCGAAAAAAACTGAGATAATCAGGATAATGACCTGATAACCAAAGATCAATACGGTGGCCCGCACTAAAAAAGGCCACAGCCACCAAGTTTGTTGGTCAAATCCGACCCAGGCGGTGATTTGTCTTGAAATAAAGGCAGTGAGGGTTCCGGTTACGGCAAATGTGCAAAGGATAAGGAACAGCTGGAGATTGCTTTCCACCTTCCATTTTTTCTTCAATTTTCCGAACATGCTGCAATTTGTATAAAATACTCGAGAAAGGAGATCCGATGTCTGAAACAAGGACTTGCCAACATGGTTTGAACCCGTATCACGATTTCCGTCACAATTTTGTCAAAACGCTTGGAACGGTGCGGATTTGATGCCGAAAAAATTGTAATGAATGTGCATATAATGTTAAAATCCCGTCTTATTTTTGCCGCGCTGAGCTCTCTGCTCCTTCATTTCAACAACTGCTGAGGTTATGATGCATCATCGATCCGTTGTGCGGAATATTTTATCTCTTTTGGTTTTCGGTTCGCTGCTGATGAGTCCGCTCGCCAACAAGGCGCAGGATGGAAAACAGCTTTTCAACCAAAAGTGCGCATCCTGTCATGCCATTGACAAGAAACTTGTCGGTCCCGCCCTGAAGGGTGTGGAAGACAGGTGGCCGGAAAAGGCTCAGTTGTATGCATGGATTCGCAACAGTGCGGCTGTTGTGAAGTCCGGATATCCCCGGGCTGTAGAAGTGTACAATGAGTACAACAAGATTCAGATGACGGCATTCCCTGAATTGAAGGATGCTGACATTGATGCTATTCTGGGTTACATCAGCGCAGGTCCCGTTAAAAAGGATGGCGATACCACAGGCGGTGCAGAGCCCACCAGCGAACCGGCCAGTTCTGACAGCACGCTTCTATTCGGCCTTCTGACACTGATCCTTGGTGTGATTGCCCTTATCCTTTTGCAGGTGAACAGCAATCTCCGGAAGATGACTGATGAGCGAGAGGGCCAGGCCACTGCTGAGCCGGTACCTTTCTGGAGGAATAAGGCTTACATCGCTTTATCTGCCATCATTCTTTTCATGGTAGGTGGTTATGTAACCTTCCAGGGTGCACAAGGACTGGGTCGTTCCAAGGATTACCAGCCTGAGCAGCCGATCTATTATTCTCACACCGTACACGCCGGCATCAATCAGATCAACTGTCTTTACTGCCATGGAGGCGCTCAGGAGAGCAAACATGCAAACATCCCTTCAGTCAATGTTTGTATGAACTGCCACATGGGCATCAACGAATATGCCAAAGGCCCTAAACTTTATCGGGAGGACGGGAGCGAAGTTGACGGTACCGCTGAAATACAGAAGTTGTACCAGTACGCCGGTTGGGATCCCGAAGCCAAGCAGTACACAGGCAAAGGGAAACCCATCGAGTGGATTCGCATCCACAACCTGCCTGATCATGTCTACTTCAACCACTCACAGCACGTAAGTGCCGGAAAGGTCCAGTGTCAAACCTGTCATGGTGAGATCCAGAAGATGGGCGAAGTTTATCAGCATTCTGATCTCAGCATGGGCTGGTGTGTGAATTGTCACCGCGAAACCAAGGTTCAGTTTGCCGACAATAAATATTACAGCATCTACGAAAAGTTTCATGAAGATCTGAAAAACAATAAGATCGACAGCGTTACCGTAGAGAAGATCGGCGGAACCGAGTGCCAGAAATGTCACTATTGATCTGAATTCTTCAATCGGCGCAGGCCGGACTGAACCCAATCGAGCAAGAACCTTACAACATATTTATGGAGCAAAAAAAGTACTGGCAGCATTTCGGTGAACTGAAGAACAGTGAAGCCTACCAGGAAAGTCTGAAAGATGAATTCTCCGAGGATCTGACTGTCGAAGCTGGAAATGGACTGATGGAGGCGACGACCCCTCGCCGCGACTTCCTTAAGTACCTCGGTTTCAGCACTGCCGCTGCCATGGCCGCCGCCAGTTGCGAAATGCCCGTAAAGAAGAGCATCCCATATCTCAATAAGCCTGACAATCTCATTCCGGGCGTACCTAATTATTACGCCACCACTTTTGTACAGGATGGAAACGTAGTACCGGTTGTGGCCAAAGTGCGTGACGGCCGCCCTATCAAGATAGAGGGTAATGATCAGTCCTCTCTGACGGGTGGAGGCACCTCTGCCCAGGTCCAGGCTTCAGTGCTTGATCTGTATGATACGGCCAGGTTGCGTTTCCCACTTGCGGACGGCAAAGAGGTTTCCAGTTTCGAGGCCTTCGATAAAATGGTATCAGGGGCCATCGCTGCAGCAGTCGGTAAGCCCGTGGTACTGCTTACTTCTTCGCAAACATCTCCCACCACTCAGTTGGTGATCGACGGTTTCCTGGCTAAATTTCCGGGCAGCCGTCATCTTCAATATGATGCACTGTCTGCCAGCGGTCTGCTGTTGGCGAATCAGGCATCTTTTGGCAAATACGCTGTTCCTTCTTATCGTTTCGATAAAGCTGATGTCATTGTAAGTCTGGGTGCCGACTTCCTGGGTACCTGGCTGAATCCGGTGGAATATTCCCGTCAGTACGCTGCCGGTCGCAAGGTGGCTGCGGGTCAGCTCAAGATGAGCAAGCACATCCAGTTTGAAAGTGTTCTCAGCCTTACGGGGGCGAATGCAGATGAACGCTTCGTTCATCGCCCCACCGAAACCGGAGCTGTCGCGCTGGCCCTGCTGGCAGGCCTGGGTGGTGCTGTCACGGCCCCTGCTTTGAAGGACGAGCGATTGAAAAAAGGCATTGCCGCCACCGTTGCGTCTCTGAAGGCGGCTAATGGCAAGGCCCTGGTGGTCTCTGGCAGCAACAACCAGGATGTACAGGTCGTTGTAAACGCCATCAACGAAGCATTGGGTGCCAATGGCACCACGATAGACTGGTCATCCAACCTTCAAACGAAGAAGGGAAGTGACAAGGCTATGGCCGACCTCGTTCAGGAAATGAATGACGGAAAGGTTGGTACCCTGTTGATCCATGGCGTCAACCCCGCATACGACTACTTCGATGCTAAGAAATTTGAATCAGGTCTGAAGAAAGTGCCGGTGACGGTATCTTTCAATGACCGTGAAGACGAGACCACGGTGCTTTGTAAATACGCGATTCCAGACCACCATTTCCTGGAGAGCTGGGGTGATGCGGAGGTAAAATCCGGCTTCATTAGTTTCATCCAGCCCACCATCGCTCCATTGTTCAAGACACGTGCCTTCCAGACTTCTCTGTTGAAGTGGAGTGGCAATGACACGGAGTATGGAGAATATGTGAAGGCTTACTGGATCAAGACCCTGGGAGGCCAGGAGGCTTGGGATAAGGCGCTGCAGGATGGTGTCATTGAAAAGTCGGGGGATGCTGCGGGTGCAGCCTATAATGGCTCCGCTGTGGCAGCTTCGGCCGCGAAACTCGCTTCTGCCAAGGTTGGCGACAAGACAGAACTCGTTGTTTATTCCAAAGTATCCATCGGCAGCGGCAAGAGTGCCAACAACCCATGGCTGCAGGAGATGCCTGATCCGATCACCAAGGCCACCTGGGACAACTATGCGATCATTTCCTTTGCCATGGCCAAGGAACTCGGTATCGCCGTAGATGATAACTATGAAGTAGAGACGTTCAAGCCGGTGATCAAGATGAAGGCCGGCGGACAGGAAATGACGCTTCCGATCCTGGTCATCCCAGGTATGCATCCCGGTGTTATTGCCATCGCAGTAGGTTACGGCCGCAGCAAGAAGACCGGTAAGGCTGCTGCCAACATCGGACAGAATGCTTTCCCGTTGGTTGGTTTCAATGGTACCACATTCGATTATCACCGCGCGGATGTATCAGTTGAGAAGACTTCTGAGACATACGATATCGCATATACGCAGACACACAACCAATACGAAGGTCGCAAAGAGGTTGTTCGTGAATACTCTCTGACCGAATTCTCCAAGAAGCCGGGTGTGCTGTCAGACGAGCGTCATAAGCTCGCCGAAGACTATGCCAAGAACACGGGAGATTATCGTGTCGAAGGGACCCTCTATCCCGATTTCCCCTATCCGGGTCCGAAATGGGGTATGAGCATCGACCTCAACAGTTGTACAGGTTGTGGCGCATGCACTATTGCTTGTACGGCTGAGAATAACGTGCCTGTGGTTGGCAAGAGCGAAGTCATGCGGAACCACGAAATGCACTGGCTGCGTATCGACCGTTATTTCGCTACCTATCGTGATGATTCTGGCGCTGACGATCTGGATAATCTGAACGTGGTCTTCATGCCAATGCTCTGCCAGCATTGCGATAATGCCCCCTGTGAGAATGTTTGCCCTGTAAACGCGACCAACCACAGCAGCGAAGGTCTCAACCAGATGACCTACAACCGTTGCATCGGTACCCGCTACTGTGCCAACAACTGTCCTTACAAGGTCCGTCGTTTCAACTGGGCAGACTATACCGGAGCCGACAGTTTTGCCGATAACCAACAGGGTATAGGTCTTTCCGACGCAGTTCATCAGATGAATGATGATCTCACCCGCATGGTCTTGAACCCGGATGTTACGGTACGTTCTCGCGGTGTGATCGAGAAGTGCTCCTTCTGTGTTCAACGTCTGCAGGAAGGAAAACTCAAGGCCAAGAAGGAAAATCGTCCCCTTGAAACGGGAGCTGATGGGAAATGGGACCTAAAGACAGCATGCCAGCAGGCTTGCCCGACCAATGCCATCGTTTTCGGTAATGTTAATGATAAGAAGAGTCCGATCTCGAAGATCCGCAACGAGGAGCAAAAGGATCGTCTCTTCTACTCCCTGGAGCAGATCCATGTGCTGCCAAATGTCAGCTATCTGGCCAAGATCCGGAATACTGACCGTCATGTAGGAGTAGCCAGTCATGCTCACCACGAGGCTGCAGCCACTGCCGCCCCCGGAGAACATGCCACACCCGCACATTGAAATCTATAAGAGGGAAAGACGAAATAAATAGCGAAGAACGTCCTGTAAATAACTGACAAATGAGCTTGATCAAGTACGAATCCCAGGTCAGGGAACCACTGGTGGATGGGCATAAGAGCTACCATGACGTGACGGAGGATATCTGCCACACAATCGAGGCGAAACCCACCAGACTCTGGTATATCGGATTCTATATCTCCGTGGCGTTGCTGATGTTTGGGGTGTTCTCGGTATATCGTGAAGTTACCTACGGTATCGGCCAGTGGAACCTGGGCAGAACCATCGGATGGGGCTGGGATATCACCAACTTTGTATGGTGGGTTGGTATCGGTCACGCAGGTACGCTGATCTCCGCGATTCTGCTGTTGTTCCGTCAGCGTTGGAGGACGGGGGTCAACCGTGCAGCAGAGGCGATGACCATCTTCGCAGTAATATGTGCCGGGCAATTCCCGATCTTCCACATGGGTCGTGTATGGTTGGCCTTCTTCACACTGCCATATCCCAATACCCGCGGACCTCTCTGGCCTAATTTCAACTCTCCGCTGATGTGGGACGTATTTGCGATCTCCACCTACTTTACTGTTTCCTTACTGTTCTGGTACGCCGGTTTGCTTCCGGACATGGCGACCATCCGCGACCGTGCCAAGACCAAGTTCAGGAAAATGATGTACGGTGTTGCGGCTTTTGGTTGGACGGGAAGTACAAAGCACTGGCAGCGTCATGAGAGTCTCTCGCTTGTACTAGCCGGTCTTTCGACACCACTGGTACTCTCTGTACACACGATTGTATCCTTCGACTTCGCTACTTCCATCATTCCGGGTTGGCATACCACGATCTTCCCACCCTACTTTGTTGCCGGTGCCATCTTTTCGGGTTTTGCCATGGTGCAGACCCTGATGCTGGTGATGCGGAAAGTGATGGGGCTTGAGCAATATATTACGCTCAGTCACATCGAAGTGATGAACAAAGTTATTGTACTGACGGGATCGATCGTAGGTTGCGCGTACCTAACCGAACTTTTCATGGCCTGGTACAGCATGGTGCCTTACGAACAGGATCACTTTTTCAAGTACAGGATCGCCGGTCCTTATGGATGGAGCTACTGGCTGATGATGACCTGTAACGTAATCTCTCCTCAGCTTTTCTGGTTCAGAAAGTTGCGGAGGAACATCACCTTCACTTTTGTGATGAGCATTGTGGTGAACATCGGTATGTGGTTCGAGCGCTTTGTGATCATTGTGACCTCGATCTATCGTGATTATCTGCCATCCTCCTGGTCAATGTATTATCGTCCGAGCATCTGGGAAATTGGTTTCTACCTGGGTACTTTTGGACTGTTCTTCACCTGTTTTTTCCTTTTTGCCAAATACTTCCCTGTAATAGCCATCGCCGAGATCAAGCATGTACTAAAGACTTCAGGCGAAAGCTACAAAGGTGAGATGACCGGCATCGAGCGCATGACTGACGACCAGTTGTATTCCGAAGCTCATCATCACGATGATGATCATCATTCAGCGGATGTAAAAGTGGCACACAACTAAGCATTAAAACGAAAAACAGAAGGAATGGCACTCAAGAAATTTGTGGTTGGCTGCTTTGATGAAGAGAAGGTACTCTTTCCGGCCGTCGACAAGGTGCGTCACGCAGGATACAAGATCCACGACATATATACTCCGTTTCCCGTGCACGGTCTGGACAAGGCCATGGGGCTCCGTGATACCAGTCTTCATACCGCGGGCTTTATTTATGGCCTGACAGGAACCACCACGGCTGTGACTTTCATGAGTTGGGTTTTTACTAAGGACTGGCCGATGAATATCGGTGGTAAACCACATTTCGCACTGCCGGCGTGGATTCCCATAACTTTCGAGTTGACCGTACTGATGGCGGCTGTAGGCATGGTATTGACCTTTTGCTATATCTGCCAGTTGGCACCCTTCATTAAGAAGCATCATTTCCACGCACGCGCCACGGATGATCTTTTTGTCATGGTGATTGAATGCACTGAAAAAACGGATGAGGCTGCACTCAGCGCTTACCTGGAAAGTGTTGGTGCCAAGGAGATCAATACACAAGTGGCGGAAGACGGTTGGTGGATCGGTCGTTACGACAGGGAGCAAAAACTCTACAACGAACCCAACATCGCTTAATCAGAACTGAACCAAAGTTGATGATGAAAAAGATATCAATCATAGCCGCCCTGCTTCCTGCGATGATTGCTGCGTCCGTAGGTTGCAGTGACGTAAAACGTGAACCCGGGAAAGTCTATATGCCCGATATGGCATACAGCCGTGCATACGAGACTTATTCACCGAACCCTGTGTTCGTCGATGGTCAGACCAATCGTCAGCCTGTTGCGGGAACGGTCAAGCGAGGTGAGGTATTCGTATATCATCTGGCACAGGATAAAACCGGAGATACCACGAACTATTATGCATCACGTGCTACTCGCAATCCACTTCCTGCCCTTGACAATGTGCAGATGAAAGAGGCGGAACGTCTTTATCTGGTGAATTGTGGCATTTGCCATGGTTCAAAACTGGATGGTAACGGTCCATTATGGAAAGATGGTGACGGACCTTACCCTTCAAAGCCGGCAACGCTGGTAGGAGATTCGAAGTACGAACAGATGCCCGAAGGCCAGATGTTCTATTCCGTGACTTACGGTAAGAATCTGATGGGTGGATATGCTTCACAACTAGATGCCAAGCAGCGTTGGATGGTGATTCACTATATCAAGGTGAAGCAAGGTAAGCAAGCACCTGCTGCTCCTGCTGCCATCGCTGACAGCAGTACCGTGAAACCTTAGTGCAGGCAGGCATATTGAATCAAGAACTATTTAACTAGAACCCGATGATCAAGCAACAATTTGAAATGCCGGCAGGTTACAAAAAGTGGACGAATGCCCTCCTGGGTATCGGTGCACTCGTACTCGTGCTGGGTTTCATTTTCCTTGGGATGAGTAAGGATGAACATGCACAAACCAGATTCTGGGCTGTTCTCCTGCAGAACAGTACTTTCTTTCTGTTGGTAGTCAATGCCAGCATGTTTTTTGTGTGTGTAACCACATTGGCCATGGGTGGCTGGCAGATGGCGTTTCGCCGGGTGCCTGAAGCCATTTCAACCCTTGTTCCGGTTTTTTCTGTGATTGCATTGGTTGTATTCCTGGGCATCATTTTTGGTCACCAGCATCATATTTATCATTGGCTCGACAAGGAGCATGTAGCGCACGATCCGATCCTGAAGGGGAAAAGCGGTTTTTTGAATCCAACCTTCTTCCTCTTGTGGACCATTCTGACCTTGGCTGTATGGTCATGGGTGGGTCATAAGATGCGCCAGCTCAGTAAGCGTGCAGATGAGCCCTTCAAGGCTGAAGAAGTCAAAGGCTATATGTGGTCCAATAGCGTCTGGGCCTCGGTGTTCACCGTATTCTTCGGGTTGACCGTCGCCTCCACCATTCCCTGGTTTTGGCTGATGAGCATCGATGCGCACTGGTTTTCGACCATGTACAGCTGGTATACTTTTGCGAGCACTTTTGTCTCAGGGATGTCGCTCATTGCCATCTATGTCGTGTACCTGAAAAATCAGGACTATCTCGAATATGTGAATGAGGAGCATCTGCACGATCTGGGTAAGTTTATGTTCGCTTTCTCTGTATTCTGGACGTATCTCTGGTATTCTCAGTTCATGTTGATATGGTATGCAAACATACCCGAAGAGACCATCTACTTCAAGGCCCGGATGCAGGGTCCATATCGTGTGATATTCTTCCTGAATCTCATCATGAACTTCGTACTTCCGTTCTTGTTATTGATACGTCGCGGCTCGAAGCGAAATTATACCACCATGGCAGTATTGGCGGTGTTGATCATCATCGGACACTGGTTAGATTTCTACCAGATGGTGATGCCAGGTACATTGGGAGAACATTACAGCCTGGGTTGGTTTGAATTTGGAATTCTCGCTTTTTATGCTGGACTGATCATGTTCTTTGTCGGCCGATCTTTGGAGAAAGCGCCTCTGCTCTCCAAGCATCATCCCTTGCTCAAGGAATCCATCATCCATCATACATAATGGAGATTCATATATAGACAAACAGAAACCTTACCATACAAATAATCATGACGACATTTCTCATTGTGGCGATCCTGGTGCTGGCCTTCATTCTGGTCTTCCAGATCTCAAAAGCCAGCGAATATGTCTCCGTGCTGAAGGGAGAGGAAAAGACTTTCAAGCAAAGCAATCGCATCAACGCCTTTCTCTTCATTGCTTTCCTGGTGCTCGGATTGATTGGTGCCTGGTGGTGCAACGAGCAGTTCTATGGCAGAACACTGCTGGCTCAGCCAGCCGCTTCTGATCATGGAGAGAAGATCGATAACATGTTGCTGCTCACTTTTGCAGTTACGGGTCTTGTGTTTTTTATTACCCAGATAGCTTTGTTCTGGTTTGCATTCAAATACCAATACACAGATAAACGTAAGGCATTCTACTTTGCCCACAGCAATAAACTTGAATTGATCTGGACCGTTGTGCCGGCGATCTTTCTTACTTTTTTGGTAGGTCTGGGTCTTTTCTATTGGTTTGGCATCACCAGTGATGCTCCAAAGGGTGCCCAAATCGTTGAGATCACCGGCAAACAGTTCAACTGGATGATGCGCTATCCCGGTAAAGATGGAGTCCTGGGCCGCAAGAACTACAGGCTCACGGATGCTTCCAATGGTAATGCCCTGGGCGTTGATTGGGAAGATGAAGCCAGTCATGATGACCTTGAATCTACAGAAATGCATTTGGTGGTGGGTAAACCCGTACAACTTGTCATTAATGCACAGGACGTCATTCATGATGTAGGGTTGGTACACTTCCGTTTAAAAATGGATGCTGTTCCAGGTATACCTACTACAATGTGGTTTACCCCCAAGTACACCACTGCACAAATGAAGCAAATCACGGGTAACAAAAACTTTGTCTACGAAATTTCCTGTGATCAGATGTGCGGAAGTGGGCATTACTCCATGAAAGGAATCATCATAGTAGAAACTCAGGAGGAATATGATAAATGGTTATCCCAACAGAAACCACAATTCCTGACCGTTTCTGAAGCTAATAAAAAAGTGGATAAGCCAGCTTCGGATACCCTGCAAGCGAATATGAGTGCTGTTGGCGCTAAGCCACTGGCAAAAAATTAACCAGCGTCAGTACACAAGGATCAACACCTAAACTGAACCAAATGAGTATCGAACACACTACTACCGTGCAAGAGTCGGCTTCATTGGCAAGCACACACGATCATCATGATGGTCATCATGAACACCATCATGAAGAGTCATTCATTTCTAAATATGTATTTAGTCAGGATCACAAGATGATCGCCAAGCAGTTCCTGATCACAGGTATGATCTGGGCGGTAATCGGTGGTCTCTTTTCCGTATTGTTTCGTTTGCAGCTCGGTTATCCTGAGATGTCCTTCCCAATTTTGGAAGATCTCTTCGGAAAGTGGGCCGCGGGTGGAAGGATTTCAAACGAGTTCTACTATGCATTGGTTACCATGCACGGTACGATTCTGGTGTTCTTCGTACTTACTGCAGGTTTGAGCGGAACGTTCGCCAACTTTCTCATTCCTTTACAGATAGGAGCGAGAGACATGGCATCTCCAATGCTCAATATGCTGAGCTATTGGTTTTTCTTCCTCGCCAGCATCATCATGTTTGCCTCCATGTTCATTCAGACCGGTCCTGCTTCAGGTGGGTGGACAATTTATCCCCCGCTCAGCGCCCTGGGTCAGGCATCTGAAGGTTCAAAGCTTGGTATGGATTACTGGCTGGTTTCTATGGCCATGTTCATTGTATCATCCTTGCTTGGTGGTTTGAACTACATCTCAACAATCCTGAATATGCGGACCAAAGGGATGACCATGACGCGTCTCCCCCTCACGATCTGGGCGCTCTTCTTCACTGCAGTTCTCGGGGTTCTTTCGTTCCCTGTCCTCTTATCAGGGGCAATCCTGCTTTTGTTTGACAGAAATCTCGGTACGAGTTTCTATCTCTCAGAGATTGTAGTAAAAGGAGAAATCTTACCGAACGAAGGGGGAAGCGCTATCCTGTTCCAACACCTGTTCTGGTTTCTTGGCCACCCGGAAGTGTACATCATCCTACTTCCAGCCCTGGGTATGGTATCAGAAATACTCAGTGTCAACTCTCGCAAACCCATTTTCGGCTATCTCGCCATGGTAGGTTCTCTATTTGCCATTGCGATACTCGCTTTCCTTGTTTGGGCGCATCACATGTTTGTCACTGGACTGAATCCTTTCCTTGGCGCCTTCTTTGTTTTGTTGACGCTCCTTATAGCTGTTCCCTCCGCTATCAAGGTTTTCAACTGGCTTACTACGCTGTGGAGAGGTAATCTGAGATTCACCCCCGGCATGCTGTTTGCTATTGGGTTTGTAAGCCTTTTCATATCTGGTGGTCTTACCGGTATTTTCCTTGGAAATTCCACACTTGATATTCACCTGCATGATACCTACTTCGTTGTGGCACACTTCCACATTGTAATGGGAGTAGCTTCTATGTTTGGGATGTTCGCTGGGGTGTATCATTGGTATCCAAAGATGTATGGCCGATACATGAACAACACGTTGGCTTATATTCATTTCTGGGTATCCCTGATTGGTGCGTACCTGATCTTCTGGCCAATGCATTATCAGGGTCTTGCAGGCATGCCCCGTCGATATACCGATTTCAGCAACTGGGAATCATTCAAGCAGTTTGGTGAAATGAACCGCTTCATCAGCACCGTAGCAATGATCGTTTTTGTAGTACAGTTGCTGTTTATCTTCAACTTCTTCTATTCCATTTGGAAGGGGAGGAAGGTAACGACACAGAATCCCTGGGGTGCGAATACGCTCGAATGGACTACACCAGTCCGCCCGGGCCATGGTAACTGGCCAGGTGAAATTCCGGAAGTACATCGTTGGGCATATGATTACGGTAAGGATGGAAGAGATTTCATTCCTCAGACCGAGAAGATTTCCGACAGCGAGTCAAAACACTGATCATAAATAATTTGGGATGATGTACAATGATCATCCCAAATTATCTATGGTTATGATTATAAGAAGATGGGTGAAGAAGTTGAAGGAATAGGCCGCAAGTTGTCCGGACGAATCCGTGACTACGGTCAATTGATGAAATTCACGTTGAGTTTCACCGTAGTATTCTCTTCCGTGGTTTGTTACCTTATGGTTCCTACCATAACTTTCGATCTCACATCAGTTCTTTTACTTTTTATAGCAGGTATGCTCGTAACTGGAGCAGCGAACGCCATCAATCAGGCAACGGAGAAAGAAACGGATGCACTTATGAAGCGCACCTCTTCAAGACCTGTGGCTTCAGGTCGAATGAGTGTGGATGAAGCTTGGACCTTTGCTTTGATTAGCGGTGTTTGCGGCATAACGATACTTGCGACATATTTCAATGGAGCATCAGCTATCTTGTCTGGTCTGAGTTTGTTTCTTTACGGGTTCATTTATACCCCCTTAAAGAAAGTACATTCGATAGCCGTGTTGGTAGGTGCCATTCCCGGAGCCTTGCCCTGCTTGATCGGATGGGTAGCCGGGGCAGATGAGTTTTCAGCAGGTGGATGGATTCTGTTTTCATTGCAGTTTGTTTGGCAGTTTCCACATTTCTGGGCCATAGCCTGGGTAGTATATGCTGATTACGGAAAGGCAGGTTTCAAACTCTTGCCATCAGCTGATGGTCCGACAAAATATGCTGCCATTCAGGCTGTCTTATATTCTGTCATTCTCATTCCGATCGGGATACTTCCCTATTTTTTCGGCATGAGTGGGATAGTGAGTTTGGGCATCGTCCTTTTGGCTAATCTTTATATGCTTTGGCGATGTATCATGCTGTTTAGGAATATGGACATTCGTGCTGCAAGAGTGGTGATGTTTAGTTCGTATATATATCTGCCAGTAGTGCTACTAGCCTTGCTTGCAGATAAAATAATTAGTTGACACAAACATAAATGGTGCCATACATATGGCAACGACAATGAACATACAAAGAGAGCGAATACACCCTCACAAGTTCACCCTTTGGGTGGGAATTGGCAGCATCATCATGATGTTCGCGGGTCTCACCAGCGCGTACATTGTCAAAAGAAGCCAATCTGGCTGGGTGATGCTGGAGATACCATTCCTCTTCTGGATTTCAACACTCACGATCCTGTTGTCAAGTGTAAGCGTTCATTTTGCTTTAAAGAGTTTTAAGAAAAGAGACCTTGATCGTTATCGAAAGTTTCTTTACCTGACTCTTGCACTTGGTGTCGCTTTCCTTGTCATGCAGGTGATGGGTTTTTACATGTATCGTGAAATGGATATCAGAATTACAGGAGCGGGCTCAAATGCATCCCATTCGTTTATTCTTGCCATAGCCGGATTACATGGAATCCATGTCTTGGGCGGTATCATTGCCCTGGCATACATTGCAATCAAAGCGTCAAGTTTACAAAGAAGGGAATACAATATTGTTCCTGCACAAATCATTGCAACATACTGGCACTTCGTTGATGTACTTTGGATTTACCTCATCCTTTTCTTCAATTGGATGCGTTGATAAGAACCGATAAAACAAACCTATAAACCTTACGATCGACATGGCACAAGCCCCTGCAGCAGAGATGGAAACCAAATGGTGGAGTGGCGGAAAAAGCCCCTTCAATGTGGAGTATGGAAAGCTGATGATGTGGTATTTCCTGATGAGTGATGCTTTCACTTTCGGCGCATTTCTGATCTCTTACGGAACCATTAGATTCAGCCAGAATTTTTGGCCGGATCCAAACAAAGTATTCAACGCGTTCCCTTTGGCCGGTCATGCCAACCTGCCCCTTGCTTTCGTCAGTCTGATGACCTTTATTCTCATTGTTAGTTCCGTAACCATGGTGCTTGCCGTGCATGCAGGACATCACAATGACAAGAAAAGCGTCATCAAATGGATGATCTGGACCATCATCGGTGGTATAGCTTTCCTTGCGTGTCAGGCATGGGAGTGGACTCACCTGATCACCGGAGACCATGCCGTCATGGTAAATGGGGTTGTCGAGCATATCGGCACAACTGTTACCAGGAATCCCTGGGGACCTGAAGTTGCAGGTGCCATGCATGATGGCCACCATCTAACCACCACTGGTCCGGTCGCGTTTGGTGGATACTTTTTCGGAATCACAGGATTCCACGGTTTCCATGTTCTATCAGGTGTAGTGATCAATATCATCATGTTGATCATGACCATCAATGGTGTATTTGAAAAACGTGGTCATTACCTGATGATTGAGAAGGCCGGGTTGTACTGGCACTTTGTGGACCTCGTCTGGGTATTCGTATTCCTCTGCTTTTATTTGATCTGATCTGAAAACCCTTCCATTAACGAATTCATACAACAATCATGGATCATCATCAATCTTCATCGGAAGTAACCGTACATCACGCACCTGGAGGAAAAGAGGTAGTTCAAAAGATCATTCGCACCACGGTCATACTTTCTGTCATTACCTTGATTGAACTGGCGTTGGGTCTTGGCATGTACCTTATGCCAAATGCCAGTTCTGCGCTGATCTTGTTCATCAAGGGGGTGATTGTCATACTATCCTTATTGAAGGCTTTCTATATCGTAGGGGTTTTCATGCACCTTGGGGAAGAGATTAAGAACCTGATCATGACGATCATTGTTCCCTTGCTTCTTTTTGTATGGTTCATCGCAGCTTTCCTGTTGGATGGTTCCTCTTGGAGAAATTTGCGTAACACGAACGGAAAATCAAAAACAGAACAGGTTGTAAGCGGTAGCAAGGCTGAAAAAATCACTCCGGCAGAAGGCCATTGAGATTCTAATGGAAACCTAATATCAAATGCATCGTCACATTGAACCGTGACGATGCTTTTTTGTTTCTCCGACATTGTTTAGTGATATGAAGAAGATCCTGGCGATACTGGTGGTTTTGATTTTACCGATCGGAAGTTATCTGATTGTTAGCCGCTACAGCAAAAAGGCGGTGGTCATGCCTAAGCGGTATTTCTATGACTCTGTGCGAACGGTTAAAGAAGGCGGAAAAATTAAACAGGATACTGTTTGGCATAAGATCCGACCCTTCACACTAACCAATCAATTTGGCAGACAGGTCTCACTCGACGAATGGGATGGTCGTGTGATCATCGCCAATTTCATTTTTAGTTCTTGTCCTTCGATTTGTCCAACGCTCACCAGAAATATGCGGCGACTTCAACTGGCTTTCACAAAGACCGACACGATCGTTCGGTTTGTTACATTCACTGTAGATCCTGTCAGAGATACGCCGGAAAAGTTAAAAGCCTATGGCGACAGATTCAGGATCGATCACGATACATGGTGGATGCTGACCGGCACCAAGGAGGAAATATATGATATAGCATTAAAGGAATTCAAGGCAAACATCGCACAGGCTGAAAACGTTGATACTGGGTTCATTCATACAGACAAATTCTTTCTGCTTGACAAAGACAGAGTGGTGCGTGGTTGGTATAACGGCCTGGACAGTGCAAGGCTGGAATATATCATCAAAGATGTCGTGCTGTTAAACATGGAGCGTGACAAGAAGAAGAAAAGAAATCTCTTCAGAAAATAGATATAAAGATTACGTATGCTCACCCCCACCCTCAAGAAAAACGATAAACTTGCGAATCTGGTCGTAGGATCTGTTTCAGTGATCGTATTCGTTGCTGTTGTAGCATTGAAGAATATAGAACTGGGAGCACAGCCAGGGTTCGACATTCATATTTTTGCGCGCATTAATGCGGTAATCAATACGATCGTTTCTTTGTTATTGATAGGTGGATTGATGGCTGTCAGGGCAAGGCGTTTCGTTTTGCACAAGCGCATCATGCTGGCTGCTATCATTTGTTCTGTTTTGTTTTTGCTATCATATATCTGTCATCACCTCCTGGCCGGAGATACTAAATTTGGCGGAGTGGGGCTGATACGACCTGTTTACTTCTTTATTTTGATCACGCACATTATTCTCGCCGCCATTATTTTACCCTTCATACTTTTCACAAGCTACAGGGCATTGATAGGAGAATGGCAAACGCACAGGAAACTTGCCAAACTTACGTGGCCGATATGGTTCTATGTTTCAGTGACAGGCGTGATCGTATATATCATGATCAGTCCATACTATTCGTAAGTGCGGATCAGATGCCAATCTCAGATGCAGGATCCCAAAATAGCGAGTCAAATTCGATGATGACATTGTCTTTGATACGAATACCCTCTTCCTGAAGCCGTTCCTCCATCGTCGTTGGAGTTTCAAAGTGCATACGTCCACTAAGCATCCCATTCCTGTTGACGACACGGTGAGCTGGTATAGGTGGTATCGAACGGTGGCTTGCGTTCATAGCCCACCCCACCATCCTGGCAGACAATCGTGTACCTAGAAATACTGCTATGGCCCCATAAGTGGTCACTCTACCCGGCGGAATGAGTTTTACAATTTCGAAGACATCATCGAAAAATCCGAAAGACTTTTTGGGGGAAGGATGATTATCCGACGGCGGATTCACTTTGGCGGTTATCCTCTTCGGTCTCCCTTTCATGGCGTTTCATTCTGGCTTCCAACAGTTCGCTTTTCCGGGGCTCGGCTACTTTTCGATAGTCATAAGGACAATTCAGACATCCGTTCCCACAGCACTCGCCATTTTCGAGATGGTATTTTGCGGTAAGTACCATATAGCCCATCTCATTATAATAAAAGTGTATGCCTTCAATCAATTTCTTTTTCATGGGTTCCTTAGTTGTCAATCAGCCGATTGTTCGTGATGACGCTGCCATTGAGGTGTAGCCCTGATGGGTTCATTTTTGACCCATTCGAGTAGTTCCTGATCAATATCCGGCGAAAGATCACCATTCAATTTGAACCTGAGATAATGGATGCGGTGACTTCCTGATATATCCAAGGATTCATAATGCGTCTTGATCTTCAACACATCTTCCGTCTCCGGATATCCATGAACATCGTCTATATCAATCAAAATCTCCAATCCATATCTCCGTATCACCTCTTTGGTAAAAAGATAGAGATCCGGAGAATCAGTCTTCAAGTGGATATAACCACCGGGAACCAGAATTTGTTGATATCGGCGTAAAAAGGAAGGATGAGTCAGGCGTTTTTTTGCTTTGGATGCCCTCAATTGTGGATCCGGAAAAGTGATCCAAATCTCACTTACTTCTCCGGGTATGAAGTAATCTGTGATCTTATCAATTTGTGTCCTGAGAAATGCTACGTTTTTGAGGCCTTGCCGCAGCGCCTCACGTGCGCCCACCCAGATACGATTTCCTTTGAGATCTAGTCCCATGAAGTTTCTATCAGGATATAATCTGGCAAGTCCAACTGTGTATTCTCCTTTACCACATGCCAGTTCTAAAGTGATCGGATTTCGGTTACCAAAAACATCAAACCACTTGCCTGCCATATCCTTCGGATATTGAAGTACATTTTGGAAAGTACTGATCTCTGCGAATCTCTTCAATTTCTTTTGTCCCATATCATTGCTGGTCATTCAACTTACCATATTGAATCGTCTATTCTGTCGGACGCATGTATGGTGAGCTGCTATCACTTCCTTTCGAGCGGGTAAATTAAAACATTTTGATTGAAACCACATCGAAGAGACATCTCTTTGAATGTGATACCTTTTTTTCCGGTGATAGCACGGGAGCTTGTAGGTTATTTTCTGTCTTGAACAGCGTCATCTTCACATTTAACCGCCTGCGCCCCATACTACCTTCACATCAAGATGGCCCGTAAGCCATCAGGGGGGTGACACCTTCAAACAATCAGACTTAATTATTAAAACAGAAGGGTATGAAAAAAGTGATGTTGATGTTTTTCCTGGCCACGCTTGCAGGAGCAGGTTTTGCCATGGACTCAGAAGAAGCAAGTGATCCAATTAAGCAGACAAAAGGAAAGTACGAGACAAGTTCGAACTGGTCCGTTGAGGACACAGGCCCCACTGATTGCACCATAGCAGTACGTGGTCAGATCAGTTTGCCAGGCGCAGCCTTTGATATTACCTGCACCGTGACAAGGAGCAGTTGTGAAGAGGCCACCCGTGCCGCGCGTGATTGTGTGAAAGCCATGATGACCGCACTGAGGCGCGAAGCTCAATTCTAGACAGAGGAGTGTCACCCTCCTTTTTTCCAACAAAATCAACAGAAAAATCATGAAATTATTTACCCTGCTATCCCTGTTGTTGACATATAGCTATGTACAGACCGAAGCGCAACCCTTAAGAACCTACATCATCACCTATCAGGGCGTCTTCAATGTAAAGCATGACTTAGACAAACAATTTCGTCCTTATAGATCTGTTTTGATCGAGCAACATGATGCATCACATTTTTTTATGCAACCCGGACAAATGGAAGGCGGAGTCAATGAGGTGATGATAGAATCTGACACTTCATTTCGGGTATTCAAACAGCCCTCTGCCAACAAACTGATTTTTGGTGAGCCGGATCTGGCAGGTAAAGAGAAATTTTATGAGGACACGCTTCATTCTATGCGATGGTCGTTGTCGGAAGAGGTCAAACAGATAGATTCTATCACATGTAAGAAGGCTGATGCCTGGTTTAGGGGGAGACACTATACGGCCTGGTATGCTCCGAGTATCCCCATTCCGAACGGTCCGTGGAAAATGGGAGGGCTTCCGGGCTTGATCATCGAACTACGAGAAGCCAAAGGAGATATGCATTTTATGCTGGAGTCCATTCGTATGGCTAGCATCACAGATCTCAAGCAAAACCCTGTTATGCAGAAAAATCATCCTGATATTCAGGCCTATATTATCTATTGGCAAAAATTGATCGCCAGAATGAAGGGAATGGCCGCTGCTCAGCCGGGATCTGATTGCCTGACCTGTCAAACTGCCCCTTCGATTCAGATCAGGAGGTGGGAAAAATTGCCATTATGATCCATTCGGTTCGTTTGTTGTTTTTCCTGAATTTCCTGTTATTGGCTACCACGTCGATCTGTCAGACCGCCCTCCCAAAAATATCGGGCAACTTACTTACATATGAGTCAAAACCGGTGATTGGTGCTATGGTGATATTGATGGATGTTCATGGGAAAATGGTGAATGCTTATGCCATTTCCAAAAGTGATGGGGGCTTTGAATTGCATTCGTTAAAGATCTTCGACTCCCTTTTTGTGTTGAA
Organism: uncultured bacterium; assembly: GCA_903959965.1. Lineage (GTDB taxonomy): Bacteria > Bacteroidota > Bacteroidia > Chitinophagales > Chitinophagaceae > Pollutibacter. The sequence continues at coordinate 7,177 of CAJBZC010000300.1, read as the reverse complement.
GATTGAACATATGCAATATGAATCCTGGAGCAGGATGATTTCTAGTACTGAATTGGTGTCAGGCCATTTGAATCTAAAGATCCAGCTTGCCCCGCGAAATCTGTCACTTCAGGAAATTACGGTGAAGGCTCCGCCCCTGCCTTATCGCATCTATAACGATACAACAGAATTTCGGGCGAAGGCATACATAACCGGAGAAACGCGCAAAGTTGAAGATCTGTTGAAAAACATACAAGGCTTCCAGTTGACGGATGATGGTAGGATTTTTTTCCAGGGCAGGGAAATTGACAGGATGCTGCTGGAAGGAGAAGATCTGACGGATCGACATTATCGACTATTGTCAAAAAACCTGAATGCATCGTTGATTGACAGGGTTCAGGTGGTTGATAATTACACGGCTGACCGATTGATGCGCGAAGTAAACCGGAGTGGCAAGATTGCGATTAATCTAACGTTGGATAGCACCTTCCGTAACAGACTATCTGGAACAGTCGGCGCCGCCACTTCCGGTGGGCGACAAATGATGGATGTGAGTACGGTGTTGCCGGCTGGGTTGATCAAATGGCTAACATTCACAAACTTCAATCAAACCGGGACACAGTCAGGCAGTCAGCTCTCCGATGATCGACTCGGAGAGCATTCGATCAGTGACTCGAGGCAATCAAGGAATTCACTTTCCGTGTTTGAGCCCATGCAGATATCGCAACCTCCCCTGGATGTTAGATATGCTCGTGACAATGAGGATGCTTCAACCATTCAGGTCTTGTCCATTCGCAACAGAAAAGGTCAATCCTTAAGACTTTTTGCGGGACATGGACAAAGCAGTTTACATCGAAACGCTGAATTGGAAAACCGTATCAAATCTGTCATAAATTATGACTGGCGATTGTATCAAAACACAAGATATGCCATGAAGACGCGGGAGAGCCTGGTATCCTTTCTCTTCAAACACGATCGAAAATCCAATACAACAGGTCAGTTCAGCATGAATATTAAAACCTCAGATCATGGGCAAATCTATGAAGATCAAACGACCGGAGATTTTGCTGACAGCCTATCTGAAGACTATGAACAGCAACGTCTGATATTGACGAGCAGCGGGCAGGAAACTATTCGTACTGGCTTCGGCTCCTTATTCAAAATATCATATGTGATGGATATCGGACAGTCGGAACAGCATCAGGCGTTGTCAACTGTTCGATTCCTTTCGATTCAATCCCCTGTTTCCGGCTTAAACAATTTCAGTCAGTGGATGCAAGCTAAATGGATGTCGGGTCATTTGGATCTGTCATTGCTTGATCGGTCAAAGTTGGGCAGATGGACTGGTGGATTGCGCATGTCCATGGATCGGGAGCAACAGATTCTTTCATATCATTCAGCGGCAGTTATGGCTTCTGGTTCAGCTGAGTTTTTGCAGCGAAGGCGAGTCATCCAATCTCAGGCGATCATTATGCATGGCACATGGCAGTCAACCAATACCGGGAAACTGACTTGGTTTACCGCCGGAGATTTTGGTATTGCACCTTTTGATGTCAAGGATTCCATCGAATTAACCATGGAGGGCCGGGAGGTCTATCGGTTGTCTGCCGGTCTGGATTACAAGCTTTCGATGCTGTCGGGCATTCGATTCAGTGCGTACCGTAATCGTTGGACTCCCTCTTCTGAATGGTTTCATTCCGGCCCCATTCTTCAGGCAGACGGTCAGGTCAGGTATCCGGCTTTGGAACTGAAACCGGAAACGATGACTGGCGTGAATTTTACCATCTCCAGGGTTAATCTTCCGAATTCATTTACTGCTTTGCTTTATGCTTCCTTGATATTCACGGATGGGGCATATCGAAGAATTTCATCAAGGAGCCCTTCAAATTCCCTAACCACCTATATGCCATTTAATGGACAGCAAAGTCAGTTCGTGTCCGGCAATGTGTCAAAGCATTTTCTGGCCTTACGATTCAAGAGCATGACAGATGTCTCCATCCAACACATCAACGGAAATACTCGTCTGGATGATGTGTCCATAAGAAACTTATATGGCAGATTTTCTCTCCATCAGCGTTTGATTTCAGCGTTTGCTTTTCCGCTGAATGCAGAATTCTCCTATGAGATCAGCAGACATTACAATAGGCTGAAGTCCGCCATGACCGGAGATATGAACACCGCGCAGTGGCAGCATGTCGGATATGCCAGATTGAATGGGCGTTTTGGGGAAAAAGGATTCGTTTCCATGATCTATGGTCGTAGATTGCTCAGTGCATCTGAGACGCTGAATACGATCGATCTTTTTACCAGATGGAAGGCATCCAGGTCTTTGTACCTGAGCATAACAGGTCACAATCTCACCAATGCAATGGCTATGGAAAGGCGCACGGTGTCGTTAAATGCGACGACCGACCAGCGAACTTCACTGGTCGGCCGTTACATCTTATTTAGTGCCGAATGGAGTTTCTGATGTTACCTACCAAAAACGTACGTAAAGGGCCGTCAGCATAAGGAGGATGATGACGATGAGCACTTGTACGCTTTTACTCATTCGGAACAATCCCGCTTCGAAAATGAAAGCTTTAGGATTGATTTTCGGCCCGGTCAGACTGATCCCCACCATGAGTGCAAGTGTAAAGAAAAACGACCATCCCATGTTGATGAGGAAGGGGATTTCGTATCCACCCTTGCCATTGGGGAATGCTGTGTAGAGCATGGTTTCGTTACCCAGCAGCGCAGGTGCGTAATTGTTAAAAAAGATGGAGAGCAGGAAGCCGGATATCACACCTGCAACGGCTGCAGCCCCGGTCGTGCGTTTCCAGAACATACCGAGCATGAATACGGCGAAAACTCCCGGGCTGATAAAGCCGGTGTATTTCTGGATGAACGTGAAGCCGCCTTCCCCGCCGATGCCGAGTGTATCATTCCAGGTGAACAAGACAGCTACGAACATGGAAACAAAGATCACGATCCTGCCTGTCCATACCAGCTTCTGCTCATCCGCGTCCTGACGCATGTACTTTTTGAAGATATCGAGGGTAAAGATGGTCGATATGCTGTTGACCTTTCCGGCGAGCGATGCCACGATGGCTGCTGTGAGGGCCGCGATAGACAAGCCTTTCAGGCCACTTGGCAGGAAGCTCAATATGGCAGAGTATGCACCATCCTTACTGCCGCCGGCCAGTTGCGGAAGGTGCCCGTTTTTGTAGAGCACGTAGGCGGCGATGCCCGGAAGCATGACGATGATGGGCATCATCAATTTTAGAAATGCAGCGAAGAGGATACCAGTCCGTGCCGTCTGCAGGTCAGCACCGAGGGCACGCTGGGTAATGTATTGATTGCATCCCCAATAGTTGAGGTTTACGATCCACTGGCCGGCGAAATACATGGCAATACCGGGAAGCACCATGTACTTGTCGATCTGTTCTTGCGGAGCATCCGGTCCCGGCTTTTCGAGGATCATGTGAAAATGATCCGGTGCTTGCTGCAACAAGGTGTTGAAGCCGGCAATCACATCCCTTCCCAATCCAAATTTTTCACTCACGATGATCAAGGCCATGTAGGTGGTAGCCAGACCACCGATGATCAACACGGCCACCTGGATCACATCCGTATATCCGATGACCTTCATCCCACCCAGGGTGATGATGAGTGCGAACACGGCCAAAGCCACCATGACCACATGCAGGTAATCCCCGCCAAGCAGTCCGTTGATGGCCACCGCACCCAGATAAAGGATCGAGGTCAGGTTTACAAACACGTACAGGAAAAGCCAGAAGATGGCCATGATCAGGGATACGGTCTCATTGTATCGCCTGGTCAGGAACTGAGGCATGGTGAAGATCTGGTTCTTCAGATAGATCGGCATGAACCAGACCGCAATGATCACCAGGGCGAGGGCGGCGATCCATTCATAGGCTGCTACTGCTGTGCCAACGAAGAAGCCTTCACCGGACATCCCAATGAACTGTTCTGCAGAAATGTTAGAGGCGATCAGTGAGGCGCCGATGGCCCACCAGGTGAGGGAACCTTCCGCCAGGAAGAAGTCCTTAGTATCCTGGACGGCTTTCTTTTTCTTGAGGTAGATCCAGTAGCCGTATCCTGACACGAGGATGAAATAGAGGACGAAAACGAGAACGTCCAACGATGAGAGTCCTTTCATATGGAGGCTTTAAGGGTTTGACTAACGGGCGGTTCTGTCGTTCCAGCGGAGTTCGTTGCGGAAGTGATAAAGATCGGTATCCCGGTCGATCTTTACGAATTCTATCCCAGCCATGCCGGCGAAATCTTCCAACTGATCTGTATTCAGGTTTTCAGAATAACAGGTGTGATGTGCCCCTCCGGCCAGTATCCATGCAGCGCAAGCGCGGTTCATGTCTGGCAGTGGTTTCCAAAGAACCCGGGCGACGGGCAGTTTGGGCAGATCATAGGGTGCGGCTACGGCTTCGACCTCATTCACCAACAGCCGAAAACGGTCTCCCATGTCAACAACGGAGGCATTCAGTGCCGAACCGGGCTTTCCGTTGAATACCAGTCTCACCGGGTCGGCTTTCCCACCAATGCCCAGAGGATGGATCTCGCAACGGGGCTTGCTGGCGGAGATCGAGGGACAGATCTCCAGCATGTGTGCGCCCAGTACCATTGAATTCGTCGGATCAAAATGATAGGTATAATCTTCCATGAAGGAATTACCTCCGGCCAATCCGGATCCCATGACTTTCATCGCCCTGACCAGGGCCGCCGTTTTCCAGTCACCCTCCCCGGCGAAGCCATAACCCTTGGCCATCAGCCGTTGGGCGGCAATGCCCGGCAGCTGATCCAGTCCGTGCAGGTCTTCAAAAGTTGTCGTGAATCCTTTGAAATTCCCCTGGATAAGAAAGTGTTCGATGCCTAGTTCGATACGGGCCGCCACTCGGAGGGATGCATGCTGATCAGCTTCGGGTTTCAGACTGTCAACCACCTCGTATGTTTGGAGGTACTCATCGATCAGTGCATCCAGGTCAGGCTCCGACACGTCGTTGATGCTGGCTACCAGATCACCGACGCCATGAGTATTTACTGAGTAACCGAACTTCAGTTCTGCCTCTACTTTGTCTCCTTCAGTAACGGCTACATAGCGCATGTTGTCGCCAAAACGTACGAACCGGGCACCTTGCCAGTCGTTCCAACCGGCTGCAGCCCTCGTCCAACCTGCAATCTGGTTGATGATTGCAGGATCCTGCCAGTGACCGACGACCACTTTTCTGTTCAATCGCATGCGGGTCATCATGAATCCGAATTCCCGATCACCATGTGCGCTCTGATTCAGGTTCATGAAATCCATATCGATCTGCTGCCAGGGGATGTCACGATTGAACTGGGTATGGAGGTGCAATAATGGTTTACGCAGGATCGACAATCCGCGGATCCACATTTTGGCCGGTGAAAAAGTATGCATCCAGGCGACAATGCCGATGCATTTTACCTGGTCGTTGGCCGCCTGGCAGGTATTGAAAATCTCTTCGGTTGATTTGACCGTAGGTTTGAAAACGATCCGCACCGGCATATCCGGGTGTGCATCAAAAAAATCAGCGATCTGTTGCGAGTGTTCTGCCACCTGGCGCAGGGTATCCGCGCCGTATAGGTCCTGACTGCCCGTCACAAACCATACTTCTCGTTGCCTGAGGTCTATCATATTTATTTTTTGATGTGAGATATCAATTGCCATAATAGGCGTTGGGCCCGTGTTTGCGCTCATAATGCTTGCGGATGAGTGCCTCTTTCAGTTTTGGTGCATCGGGAGAGATCTGTCGGGTGATGAAGGCCATGCGGGCGATCTCCTCCAGTACGGCCGCATTGTAGACGGCCTTGTGAGCATCCTTGCCCCAGGTGAAGGGCGCATGGTTTCCTACAAGTATCATTTCAACTTCCCTTGCATCCAATCCCCTTTCTCTGAAGCAATCGAGGATCTGATGACCTGTTTGAAGTTCATAGTCTCCTTCGATCATCTCGTCGCGCATCGGCGGTGCACAGGGGATATCCACCGTGTTGTGGTCTGCGTGCGTTGTCCCCAGGATGGGAATGTCGCATTGCGCCTGTGCCCAGGCCGTGGCGTAAGTGGAATGGGTATGTACGATGCTGCCGATGAAGGGCCAGTGTCGAAAGAGCACCGCATGCGTGAGGGTGTCAGAGGAGGGACGAAGGCTTCCTTCCACGACTTTTCCGTCGAAATCAACGATGACGATCATGTCGGGTTTCAGGGCGCTGTATGGTACGCCGCTGGGTTTGATGGCAAACACGCCCTGCTTGTGATCAGCCACGCTGACATTGCCGAAGGTGAAGAGTACCAGGCCGAGTTTTGGCAACTCCAGGTTGGCATGACAGGCTTCTTCCTTGAGATGTTCGTACATAATGCGTTGGATGTTTATCGAGGCTATTGAACGGGAACGTGCGATTCGGTGAAATGGCCGGCCTCCAGATATTGTTGGTATCTGTTCTCATAAAAAGTCATCTGTTTGGTGCGGGGATGATAAGTCGCTTCAAAGCCCTGCCCCATGGCCATCATCGCATCTTCCACCCGCTGATGCAGTCCGGCCGCTGTCGCTGCAAACATGCCGGCGCCCATCGCACAGGTTTGTTCGCTTCGATGAATGCGAATGGGCATGCCTGTCACATCGCTCATGACCTGCATGATGTAGGGTGATTTCCGGGCGACCCCTCCCAGGCCGATGAGCCCTTGGATGGCTACGCCTTCATGGCGGAATCTATCGATGATGCGGCGTGCGCCAAAGCAGGTGGCTTCCACCAATGCCCGGAAAACGCGTGCGGCATCAGTACCCAGCCGAAGCCCGTGGAGACTTCCCGTCAAATATTGATTGGCGTCCGGAGTACGGCGTCCATTGAACCAGTCCACGGCCAGTTCATCGTCGTCTTCCAGCGGAATTGCTTCCGCCTGGGTTGAGAGCATAGGAATCAATCGGTCTTCCAACTCCTGTCTGATGCCGGCACGCAGGGGTACATCAAGTGTTGACATACCATCCACGATCTGGAAGACGGGATCCAGAATCAGCCGGCGAAGCCAGGCGTAGGTATCGCCGAAGGCCGACTGTCCGGCTTCCAGTCCGATCATTCCGGGGATGACAGAGCCGTTCACCTGGCCGCATATGCCGCAGACCGTTCGGTTGCCGAGTTCCTCATCCGACGCCACGAGGATGTCGCA
>CAJBZC010000299.1 GCA_903959965.1 uncultured bacterium | reverse complement strand
CTGCAATATGCATTGCAGGCCCTTATATTTATATGATACGGCTTTTAAATAATTGGCCTGGGTGGTTTTATTTACTGGCGTTTGTCAGCTGTTTTTCCAACAGATCCATCTCGGCAGGCGTCAGATACCGCCATTTACCCACAGCCAGGTTTCCCAGCTGGATATGCATGATGCGAATGCGTTTCAGGGTTTTCACCTTATAACCGAAAGTCTCGCACATCCTCCGGATTTGACGGTTCAGTCCCTGTTTCAGGATGATCCGAAATCTCCTCGAGCCTTCCATCCGTACAAAGCAGGGCTTGGTCTTTTCTCCGAGGATCCTCACACCGGCCGCCATGCTGCGGATCATCTCCGGCGTGAGTTCCTTGTCAACCGTTACGATGTACTCCTTCTCATTGTTATTACCCGCCCTCAGGATCTTATTGACGATATCTCCGTCATTGGTCAGCAGGATCAATCCCTCCGAATCCTTGTCCAGCCGACCCACCGGAAAGATCCGCTTCGGATGATTCATGAATCGGATGATGTTCGTCTTGTCGCTCATATCGGTGGTGGACGTCACCCCGACCGGCTTGTTCAACGCAATGTAGATCGGCCGCTGTTTGTTTTTGATCCGCTCCCCGTCGATCGCCACCACGTCACCCTCCATGACACGGGCGGTGGGCAGCACCAGCTCATCGTTGATGGTCACCCGCAACTGCTCGATCAGCTTGTCGGCCTCCCTTCTGGAACAGAAGCCGGAATTACTGATGTACTTGTTGACCTGAATGCCCTCGTCCTTCTCCGATGTTTTCTTCATCTGCTGCGAAGATATATCAGCCTTCGTTCCTGCTGCACTCCGGGTCATGTGCCTCCCGCTAAAAACCTCAAAACTTCACCCTGATCGGAATCCATATTTCCTCTTCCGAATCCGGATCCGAATGCCTGTACTGCACATCCAGCACCTCAAAATGCGGACGGTCATCCAACTCAAAATCAGAACCCATAAGCCACTCCCCATAGATATGATCAAAGATCGCCGGATCCGATCCCCGATGCGCAAACACCGCATACAATCCACCCTGCATCTCAAACACCTCCATCCCCTCCGGTATCCCACCTCCGCGCTCCTCCTTTTCTCCTTTCTCTGCGCTGACGTTCCATTCATCTCCGCTAACGTTCCCCACTTCCGCCAATGCCCACTTCACAAAAACCCTCGAAGGATCGAACTCCGAAAAATAACCCTTCGGATACACCTGCAACGAAACGACATCGGTATTCGACCGATACAGGATCTCATGCCTGCGCGGCATGAACAGCCTCCATAACTGCCCGGTTTTATCCTCCATGAGTGACATGCTCATGCAGATCCCGATGTACTGACCGGATGCTCGTTCTTCAATGCGGGGTGCGGAATACATGAAATGCTCCTCTTTTCGGGGAAAATACACCGTTTTTATTAACTTGTATCCATGGCTGACACAACACCCGTTTTTCCCACAGAACGCATACACTGGGAAGGAACGCCCTCGCACTGGAACAATGCCGGCGTCTATCTGCTCTCCCTGATCCTCTTGCCGGTCTTCGGATTGGGACTGATCCTCTTCCTCGTCAAATTCCTCGAACTGAAATTCACGAAACTGAAACTAACGGATCAGCGACTGGTCATCACCCGTGGGGTCTTTTCCAGATCCACCAAGAACCTAGAGCTCTACCGGGTGAAGGACCTTCGCCTGCACTGCTCCTTCTGGCAGCGCATGGTATCGATCGGGACGATCGAACTCGTGACCAGCGATTTCTCAATGAAAACCTTCAACCTTGATGGTATACCTGTGCCGGAACCGATCTTCGAAGACATGCGCCGACTGGTGGAAGCCATGCGCATAGCCCGCGGGGTGCGAGAGATCGATCAGAACGACCGGATCTCCTGAATCTTATCAGGCATCCGGATCCAGTTTTCTCAACCGCATCTGAACGGCGGTCGGTGTGCGCTCCAACACCTTTGCAATGTCATGCAGGGTCTTACCCGTATGATACAACCTCAACAGAAGGGCATCCTCATCTTTAGCCCAGCTCTTGCTCGAACCGGTCGGGCGGGAAATCACAGGCCTCTTCGTATATCCCTTACCGTTAGTGGCGACTGGACGAATTTTTCCTGTCTCAACACGTGGTCGGGCGGCCGGTTTTTCCCTTCCCGGCTGTACGATCACATGCGCGGAAGCCGTCAGATCACCGGGCATCAGACTTTCAGGGATATGAAGGAGCAGCCGAGCCCGGGTAACTGCGACATAGAGCAGATTCAATTCTTCGTTTAGCCGTGACCGTTGGGCGGGTGATCCGTCATCGGCCAACTGTTTTGACAAGGCCTCGTCGGTCATGAAATCCTCTGCAAGCCTGACTTCATCATACTCCAGTCCCTTGCAACGATGGACAGTGCTAAAGACCATGTCTGCCGTCTGGCGCTTTTCATCCTCCACGTGCATCCGTTTGAGGGTGGCGATACGTTCGTGCAGGTCATTGCCATAGGTTTCAACGAGGTCCATCAGCATCCCGAGCTGCTTGTCGTCCGTCTGTTCGACATAATCCTCAAGATCTTCCATACTGCCCATGGTCGCGAGGAG
>CAJBZC010000298.1 GCA_903959965.1 uncultured bacterium | reverse complement strand
GGTTGACAAAATCGACAATATTGAAGGTCTTGGTTTTGCTCATGACATCCTGCGCGCCGGCTACATCCATGGATGCGCGCTCGAAGCCAACGCCGGGCTCCATGAGGTTGACCCAGAACAGTCCGATGAGCAGGGAGAACAGGGAGGCGGTGATGAACCAGAGCATCGCCTTGCCACCGACGCGGCCCACGGCTTTGAGGTCTCCCAGTTTGGCGATGCCCACAACCAGGGTGGAGAATACCAGTGGAGCAATGATCATCTGCACCAGGCGAAGGAAGATGTTCGCCAGCAGTTTGAGGTTGACGGAAAGGGTTGCAATGAACTCCTTCGATGCATTGTGATGCACGAAGTAGCCGATCATGATGCCCAGCACCATCGAAAGAAAAATGATGATGGTGAGGCGGTTTCCGTTCTTGCCCATAGATTGATGTTGCATCCGCAATATATGATTTAATGGCAAATGCATCGACTGCATCACCCAGATTTGTCTTGGGACGGGGTTACTCCTTTTTTTGACGGTGAACTCATTTAATCTTTATCTTTCCGTCTCTGTTTATTAACCGGAACGAATTATAACCGTCTTATGAGTCTATTCAGAAAGAAAGACCTGGGCACATTACTCGCCCAGGCGAACGACAGTGAGAAGGGCCTAAAACGCACCCTGGGGGCCGGAAATCTGGTTGCCCTGGGCATCGGTGCCATCATTGGTGCGGGCTTGTTTGTCAGAACAGCTGCAGCAGCAGGACAGGCAGCCGGACCTGCCGTTACGCTCTCCTTCATCGTAGCCGCCATTGGATGCGCCTTCGCGGGCCTATGCTATGCTGAATTTGCCGCCATGATCCCCATCGCCGGCAGTGCGTACGCTTACAGTTACGTCACCATGGGCGAAATGATCGCCTGGGTCATCGGCTGGGCGCTGATCATGGAATACGCGTTGGGTGCTGCTACGGTGTCCATTGCCTGGAGCGAATACCTTAACAAGCTGTTGGGCGGGAGCATACCCTACGAATGGTGCCACTCGCCCTTTGAGAGTTACACCGATGCTGCCGGCGTGCTGCATCAGGGGATCATGAATGCTCCGGCGCTGATCATCCTGCTGGCCCTCACCCTGCTGCTGATCAAGGGCACACAGGAATCCGCCCTGGTGAATGCTGTCATCGTATTCATCAAAGTCGCCATCGTAATACTCTTCATCGCCCTCGGCTGGCAGTTCATCAACGAGGCTAATCACACGCCCTACATGATCCCGGCAGGTACGCCTCCGGTGGTTGACTCCGTCGGCAAGGAACTTGCTAACTACGACGGTTTCTTCAAGCACGGCTGGGGTGGTATCCTGGGTGGAGCAGCCATCGTGTTCTTCGCCTTCATCGGTTTCGATGCCGTGAGCACGGCCGCACAGGAAGCCAAGAACCCGAAGCGCGATATGCCCATCGGTATCCTCGGCTCGTTGGTCGTCTGCACCATCCTGTACATCCTCTTCGGTCATGTGCTGACGGGCGTTGCCAACTGGTCTGAGTTCGTAGACCCCGAGAAGGGTCGTGAAGCCTCCGTCGCCTATGCGATCTCGACCTACATGACCGGATACGGCTGGCTGGCCACCGCGGTTACCGTCGCCATCCTGGCGGGCTTTTCCTCGGTGATCCTGGTGATGCTAATGGGTCAGAGCCGCATCTTCTACACGATGAGTCACGACGGACTGATCCCGAAAGCTTTCGGAGACCTGCATCCCAAATTCAAGACGCCCTACAAGGCCAACTGGATCCTGTTCGTTTTCGTGGGACTGTTTGCCGCCCTGGTTCCCGGACATGTGGCCGGCGACCTGACGAGCTTCGGAACCCTGTTCGCCTTTGTACTGGTGAGCATCGGCGTGCTGATCCTGCGCAAGCGCAGCCCGGAAATGGAGCGTCCGTTCAAGACTCCGCTGGTTCCGCTCGTGCCCATCCTCGGCGCGGTGATCTGTCTGGGCATGATCGTGGCCATCGACGTCCGCACCCTGCAGTTCGCTTTGGGATGGATGATTCTGGGACTGCTGGTCTATTTCGGCTACAGCCGCAAGCGTAGTCGCCTCGAACAACCCGGAGAGATCCTGCCAAAAGCTTCGGATTTCAATTAAACCCTTACATTAGATCGACCAAATCCCGCCACCTGGCGGGATTTTTTTTACGGGTTCATTACCTTTGTCCCCCAATCATCTTTCCCACAAGCACATCTCAATACTATGGGTCGCATTTTCGAAGTCCGCAAATCCACCATGTTCGCCCGCTGGGACCGCATGGCGAAACAGTTTACCCGTGTCGGTAAGGATATCGCCATCGCCGTGAAGACGGGTGGCTCCGATCCGGATACCAACCCGGCCCTTCGCCGGTGCATGCAAAACGCCAAGAGCTTCAACATGCCCAAGGACAGGGTGGAAGCCGCCATCAAGCGGGCCATGGGAAAGGAGATGGAGAACTACGAAGAGATCCTCTATGAAGGCTATGCTCCCCATGGGGTTGCTGTTCTCGTGGAAACGGCCACGGACAACCACGTAAGGACGGTAGCCAACATCAAATCGCATTTCAACAAGGGCGGTGGCTCGCTCGGCAACAGTGGCAGCGTGAGCTTCCAGTTCCGTAAGATGGGGGTGTTCAAGCTGAAGCCGGAGGGACTGAATGCCGAGGATATGGAACTCGAACTGATCGATTTTGGACTAGAAGAACTCGGAGAAGGCACGGGCGAGAATGGAGAAGATGTGCTGGTCGTCCGCTGCAGCTTCAGTGATTTCGGAAACATGCAGAAGGCCCTGGAAGAGAAGAACATCATGCCGATCAGTGCTGAGACCGAATGGATTCCAGGCACCCTCGTTGAACTGAATGAGGAACAGGCACAGGAAGTATTGAAGCTGGTGGACCGCCTGGAACAGGACGAAGACGTCCAGAAGGTGTTCCACAATCTGAAGTGATGATATCGGGAGGGTCCCGAAAACTCGGAAACCCCGTCGAAAAAATCAGGGTAAATGGGTGAACTGAAGACATCCCGATCGTCTCATAACCCACTGTCAGACGACAGACCGCTGGTCATCTTCGACGGGGTTTGTCATTTGTGCAATGCGTCGGTGGCCTTCATCATCAACCGGGATCCGGCAGGGGTTTTCCGATTTGCGCCCCTGCAAGGCGAACATGCCGCTCAGATTCTAGGGGATGTTTCTGCAGACTTCCGTGCTGCTGACTCTGTCCTGCTGGTAGAGAACGGAAGGATCTATGATAAATCGGAGGCGGCACTGAGGATCTGCCGCAGGCTTTCCCTTCCCTGGAGATGGCTGTGGGCGCTCCGATGGATCCCCGGAGGGTTTCGGGATTGGATCTATACCCTTGTTGCGAAGAACAGATATCGCTGGTTCGGGCGCAGCCAGGAATGCATGGTGCCGCGCGCTGAGTGGGTGGATCGCTTTCTCTGATGATCGGTCTGTAAAGGACACCTATTACTCCCGGATCATATCCATCACGGTCTCGATGACATCCAGTGCATTCGGCTTGCAGAAATAATCTCCATCGCTGCCATAGCCCGGACGGTGGTCCTTTGCGGTGAGGGTTCGCGGAGCAACATCCAGCCAACGATAGCCGCCGTGCTTTTCCATCACCATATTGAGCATGTAGGCGCAGGCGCCGCCGGGCACGTCCTCATCTACAAACAAGATGCGGTTCGTCTTTTTCAACGAGGCCAGGATGCCCTGTTCCCGATCGAAGGGCAACAGGGTACGCACATCGATGAGTTCCACACTCACGCCGAGTTGCTCCAGGGTCGGCAGGGCTTCCTCCACGACCCGGATGGTGGATCCGTAGGAAACGATGGTGATGTCTGATCCTTCCCGGATCACTTCCACGATGCCCAGGGGTACACGGATGTCGAGCAGGTTTTCCGGCAGTCTTTCCTTGAGCCGGTAACCGTTCAGGCATTCGATGATCACGCCGGGGTCGTTCCCTGCCAACAGGGTGTTGTACATGCCTGCGGCCTGCACCATATTTCTGGGGACGCAGATGTGGATACCGCGCAGTGCGTTGATGATCATGCCCATCGGAGAGCCGCTGTGCCAGATGCCTTCGAGGCGGTGGCCGCGGGTGCGAACGATCAGCGGTGCCGCCTGGCGGCCGCAGGTACGAAAACGCATGCATGCGACATCATCGCTCAGCGGCACGAGTCCGTACATCAGGTAGTCCAGATACTGGATCTCCGCGATGGGCTTCAGTCCGCGCATGGCCATACCGATACCCTGACCCAT